>NZ_JBHHMI010000024.1:0-58799 GCF_042136365.1 Paenibacillus enshidis
TGTACTCGTTGAGGTACGCCTGCAGATGCAATCCATAATCCACGAACATAAGTTCTTTGTTCTATCATACCAAACATATGTTCCTGTTTCAAGCCAAACATCCCATTTGAGCTGCCTCTTTTTTTCTTATCTCTTTTCTCCCGTTTCTCTTTATTCCTTCCCCTAGGCCCCCAAACCTCAACCCCCGCATTCTGATCAAAAGGGATAATCGTGCAAAGCTGTATGGAAAGGCATCAGGCATTAGGCAACGAACACCAGACACCACACCCTATAGACCCCATCTCACTCTGGCTACTAGACTCTGAGGGGGGGCACAATCCTTTCCGTTTTACCCCGTTATATCAGGGCCTGTTTGCCGATTTCTTGCTACGAAAGTTGAGTTAAAGAAAATTACGCTGTAGTGAAAATATTTTCGTAATAATGTAAAATCATGGATTTATCCTCTTCATTTCTCTCCTGATTTTGTCGAAAAACATCATATGATCTGCAAAATCACCACATTTATGCAAACAAAAAGGGGAGAAATGCCTAATGAATTGGT
Source organism: Paenibacillus enshidis (assembly GCF_042136365.1). Classification (NCBI taxonomy): domain Bacteria; kingdom Bacillati; phylum Bacillota; class Bacilli; order Caryophanales; family Paenibacillaceae; genus Paenibacillus; species Paenibacillus enshidis. Next base: position 542 of record NZ_JBHHMI010000024.1, read on the forward strand.
ATAAGAATTTAAAGACTGCTACAAAAATCATTACATCCTTTTTAATGGTTTGTTTGATTCTAGGTGCTTACGGAGTGTATTCCGTCAGCAGCCTTAACAACATGAACAACAAAATGACGGAGATGTATAATAACAATTTGATTTCGGTACGAAATCTTTCAGCCGCCGACGGTTCGTTTCAGAGTATTCGCGTCAATGTCCGTGATATCAGCACCGCTCCGACCCAGGCCGAAAAGCAGGAGTTATCAGCCAATCTCGACAAAACGCTTCAGACATTCAATGATAGAGTTGACGCCTACCGTCCGGTTTCGTTTACTCCGGAAGAAAAGGAGCTGCTTGCTCAATTCGATCAGCTTATGGCGGAATACATAAAGTATCTCGAACAGGCCAAATTACTTGCTATGGACGGAGATGCAGCTAGATTCAACGAATTTAAGGACGGAACTCTGAAAGTATCAGGCAATCAGGTGATCAGTACCCTGCAAAAGCTTATCGAAATTAATGTGAGCTACGCACAAGATACTAAAAACCAATCAGACCAGGCCTACCAATCCGCCTTGGTGCTTAGCATCATACTGATTGCGGGATCCATTTTGCTCAGCATTCTGCTCGGTTATCTGGTATCCCGTTCGATTTCCCGGCCGCTGGGCCACATGGTAAGTCTGCTGGAGAGGGTATCCCAAGGGGATCTGACGAGCAAGTCGCCTTTTCAGACCAAAGACGAAGTGGGACTGCTCTCCCAGTCCTTGAACCGGATGATTGAAAGCTATAATGTGCTGATTGGCAGCATAACCAACTCTGCGCAAAATGTCGGGGCTTCCTCCCAGCAAATTGCCGCAAGCAGCGAAGAAATCGCAAGCAGCAGTTCGAACCAGGCTGAATCGGCAGCCTCCATCACAGAACTGTTCAAGGAATTCAGCCAAGCCATCAACTCTGTGGCCAAAAGCGCGGAAGAGGCCGCCGAGCTGTCGAATTCCACTGTCGCCACCGCGCAGCAGGGAGAACATGCTGTGCATAAATCTATGGCAGGTATGCAAGAGGTTAACAAAACCATGCATGATCTCGAGGAAAACTCCGTTAAAATCGGGGATATCATTGAAGTGATCGACGATATTGCCGCACAAACGAATCTGCTCGCCTTAAATGCCGCCATTGAAGCAGCAAGGGCCGGTGACCAGGGCAAAGGCTTTGCCGTTGTTGCAAACGAGGTCCGCAAGCTGGCAGAGCGCAGCAGCCTTGCCACCAAAGAAATTACCGACATCATTAAAACGATGCAGCAGAATACGAAAAAAAGCGCTGGCATTGTTAGCGAGACCGTTTCACAGTCTAATCAAACAGAAGAAGTTTTCCGACATATTATGGAGATGGTCAATCAGTCTTCCCTGAAGGTCAATGAAATTGCCGCCGCTTGTGAAGAACAGGCCGCGCAGGCTTCCGAGGTGATGTTCTCGGTCGAAACGATTGCATCGGCAAGCGAGCAAGTGGCCGCTGCTTCACAGGAAACAGCCGCAACAAGCCAAACCCTGGCTCATCTGGCTGAAAACCTCAATGAATCGGTTGCCGTTTTCCGAACCGCGCAAGGGTAAACTTGACGCATAGTTATTCCCTCATTCGCAAAAAGGCGCCTCAAGGGGCGCCTGTATCAATCAAGTATATTTTCATAAGACCTTGGAAAGAAAGCTCCTCGTACGCTCATGGGACGGTTTTTCAAAAAGCTGTTTTGGATCGCCTTCCTCGACGACAACCCCGCCTTCCATAAACAGTACCCTGTCGCCCACTTCACGCGCGAACCCCATTTCATGCGTCACAATGACCATCGTCATCCCTTCTGCGGCCAGCTCCTTCATGACTCCCAGCACTTCACCTACCATCTCGGGATCAAGCGCCGAAGTCGGTTCGTCAAACAGCATCACCTTCGGTTCCATAGCCAAAGCCCGGGCAATCGCCACGCGCTGCGACTGTCCCCCGGACAGGGAAGCCGGATAAGCATTCGCTTTTTCCGCCAGACCAACCTTGGCAAGCAGCTCCATGCCCTTGGCGCGGGCCTTATCAGGTGTCCATCCGCGTACCCGAATCGGGGCAATCATAATATTGTCGATAACCTTCATATGCGGGAACAGGTTGAAGGACTGGAAGACCATGCCCATTTCCGCACGAATTTCCGTGATTTTCGTAGTCTTGTCCATCAGCGATTTTCCTTCAAACAGGATGTCTCCCTGATTGGGCTCTTCCAAAAGGTTCAAACAGCGTAAAAAGGTTGACTTGCCGGAACCGGACGGGCCGATCACGACCACCACCTCGCTGCGGCTGATCTCCGTGCTGATATCCTTCAGAACGACATGGGCGCCGTAGGCTTTTCCCAAGCCCCGGATCTGTATGACCGGTTCCATATTATTTCATTCTCCTTTCCCAATACTGCAGCAGCTTGCTGAGCGAATATGTCAAAATCAAATAGATAAATGATGCTGTCAAATATGGCTCCCATACCCGCAGATACTGCCCTCTCATGTTGTTGCTGTAATACATCAGCTCTGGAGCTGCAATAAAAGCTACGAGGGATGAATCTTTGATAAGTACAATAAATTCATTGCCGAATGCCGGGATCATGCGTTTGATGGCCTGAGGAAGCACGATATGCCTCATCGCCTGAAGGCGTGTCATGCCGAGCGATAATGCCGCTTCGGTCTGTCCTTTTTCGATGGACTGGATGCCTGCTCTGTAGATTTCCGCCGTATAAGCTGCGGAGTTCAGCGTAAGTGCCAGAATAGCGGCGATAATAGGATCGGTGCGGCCGATTAAAAACGGGATTAACCCGAAGTGGACCATCAAAACCTGCACCAGCAGCGGTGTGCCCCGGAAAAAGTTGATATAGCCGGCCGCCGGGTATCGAATCCAGGCATGCCTGGACATTCTGCCGAACCCGACTGCAAGCCCGAGAATCGCCCCCAGCAGAATTGCAGCCAGAGAAATGCCAATGGTCACGAGCGTTCCTTTTAACAGCAGGGGCAAGTAATATGCAATAATATCAAACCTGAAATCCATCACGGTCTTCCTTTCCCTAATCCAAAAGTGTTCAGCTTCCGCCTTGATGTAAAGAAAGCATGCGACGGGTTCTCCATGCGCATGCTTTCTTTGCAGGGCTCACCCGCCATACGGAGGCGGGTGAACTCCAGGCATTACTGCTTCGTCATCTCGGCTTTCAGATTTGTCAGGTCCGGTTCTTCGCCAAACCACTTTTTATAAATTTCCGCGTATGTTCCGTTATCAACGATGGCTTGAATCGCAGGATCAAGCTTCGCCTTGAGCTCGCTGTTCTTCGGATATGCAATACCGTAGTACTCGGAATCGAAATTTTCAGGATCCGTAATACCTGTCAGCTTGCTGTCCGGGTTGTTTTTGATATATTCGCGCACAATGGCAATATCGGCAACGACGGCATCAACGCCCCCGTTCGCCATTTCCTGCAGCGCAAGCGCGTTGCTGTCAAACTTCTTCAGGCTCGCACTGTTCTGTCCCATAATCTCGGACATCAGAATGTCGGCGGTGGTGCCGTTCTGAACGGCTACCGTTTTGTCCTTCAGGTCAAGCGCATTTTTGATGTCACTGCCCTCTTTAACCAAAATCATATTGGTGGATTCAAAATAAGGCAGGGAAAAATCATAAGTTTCCTTGCGTTCATCCGTAATGGATACGGAGGAAATGCCAGCCTGATATTCAGTTCCCTGCTTTACGCTCTCCAGCATGGTGTCCCAGCCGATATTGCTGACTTCATACTCCATTCCGGCTTCCTTCATCACCGCATCGACAAAGTCGATGTCAAAACCGGTGACTTTGTCCAAATCCATGAATTCCATAGGTGCATAGGAAGCGTCTGTCGCAAATTTCACCACACCGTTTGCCGCAGGCGCTTCAGAGCTCCCGGATGCTTCCGGAGCGAGATCTTTGGCAGGCGGAGCCCCGCAGGCAGCAAGCAGCACGACGACCAACGTCAGCAATGCTGACAAGTAGACCTTTTTCAATGTTAAAACCCCCATTTTTGTTCACTTTAGATACTTGAAATTCTACCAAGAAGTTGGTTGAAGCTCAATAATAAATTCAGATATGTTATTAATCTTCACACTCTGTACGACAACTTCACGTAATTTGCGTTTCTACGCTACTATACTAAAAAAAAATATTAAATACCAGTGGTAAATTTATATTTTTAATATAATTTGTATAGATATGCACAACAAGCGCCGTTTCATTGTCATGTTGTGTGACATATTTAGAGCGAGGCAGAGTGATGTTTTACAAAATAAGGGAGATAGTATGAATGCAAAATGGTAAAAAGCCGCATCCTATAACGTGTTTTCAGATCCTGTTCGTAAAAGGACATAAGTTAAGGAGATACTCATGGAGTTGCAGCCGATTGTTCCCTTCGAGCCGGTCCGGACAGAGCATATTCCTGACGGCCCGGAATGGATTGCCCAGGTGAAATGGGATGGGGTAAGAATGCTGGCCTACTGCAGCCAGGAACAGGTGCGCCTTGTCAACCGGAGACTGAATGACAGAACACTGCAATACCCGGAGCTGCTGCAGCCTTCCGTATATTGCTCCGCCTCCTCCTTCATTCTGGATGGAGAGCTGGTCGCTTTTGACGGGGGGAAGCCTTCTTTTCACGAGATTATGAAAAGGGACAGCCTGCGCAAACAGCAGTCCATCAGGCAGGCGGTCAGCAGAATACCTGTCGTTTATATGGTGTTTGATGTGCTGATGGCCGAGGATCGCTGGGTAACCGCGCTTCCTCTTGCACAGCGTCAGGATTTGCTGCAGGACATCATCAAGCCCGAGCAGCCGCTGGTGCAGATCGTGCAGAGCTTTCCGGATGGAACCGCGCTGTTCAGGGCGGTATCAGAGCAGGGGCTTGAAGGGGTTGTACTGAAACGGACGGACAGCCCCTACCTCATTGATGGCAAAGACAAACGATGGCAGAAGCGGAAAATCAACCGCGATTTATACGCCGTGATCGGTGGGGTAACCTTCCGGGACAAGGTGGTCAACTCTCTGCTGCTGGGGCTGTATACGCCGGAAGGCCAGTTGATGTATATCGGCCACGCCGGCACGGGACAGCTGACCGTCACAGACTGGACCGGCCTGACCGAAAGAGTCAAGCCGCTGGAGCTTGGCACGATCCCCTTTAACGCCAAGCCTCCCTTACTGAGGGAAACGACCTGGATCAGGCCGCAGCTGGTGGTCAAAGTGGCTTTTCTGGAATGGACACCGGGCGGGACCATGCGTCACCCGAGCATCGAAAGCATTGTGGAGCACATATCGCCTGAGGAATGCACAACAGAGCAATTGAAATAGCCGGACCTGATGCCGGTGCCTGCAGGCAGATTGCTTCTTCGTTGACAAATTTGCGACAGCAGGTTATGGTAGAAGCACAATTTTTATTATGCTGTGCGGGTGAAGCACCCCGCAGGACAGGCCATTGCGCCTTTCTTGCGGGGTGCTTTTTTGCGTTCGGCCCGTTGCGCAGCGCAATTTGAATAAAGGAGAGGAAAATCATTGGTGAACAGAGGGATATTGAAAAACTGGAACAGGATGCTGATATTGCTGCTGATTGCAGCATTATATTGGGGAAGCGCCGTCCCTGCTCAGGCCGGCGGCTGGGAAGCCGCACTGGACGGGCTCGATGCCGTATATGATGACGTTACGGAGCTTGAGACGCTGATTCAGTTGGAGAGCAAGCAGACCCAGACCCTGCGGCAGAAGAATAATGAACGTCTGAAGACTCTTAACAAAAATATTCAGGCTACCGATGCGGCATTGCTATCCAGGCTGACTGCTGAAGTCAAGCAGATCGAGCAGAAGCATGCAGCTCTTCTAAGCCAATACTCTTCCCTCACCAAGCAGGCAGCTGCGGCAAGAAAGCAGAAGAACACCAAGACTGCCGCCCTTCTTGATTTGCAGCGCAACAAGCTCAAGCCTTCCTACACCCTGGCCAAGGCGGAGATCAAAGCGAAGAAGGAAACGCTGAGCACAGCCAAGAAGCAGGCGTCGGCCAAGAAAAAGACGCTTAAGGATATGCTCACTTCTGTTACAGCGCTGAAAAAGCAAATTACTGCAGAAAACAAAACGATCGCCACTGCCCGCAAAAGCAAAACCGCTGCCAACAAGAAGTACCGCAGCGCCATTAAAGCAGGCGATGCGGTTACAGCTCTGTCCCAACTGATGGTCGTGTATGACCAGTTGGCCCGCATTCATGCCTCCCTGCAGAAAACTAACAACTGGGAGAATAAGATCACGCAGGGACTGCAGGCCGTAGAGGCGAGGCTCCCTTAAAACAGCATCGGCTTCAGATGAAACGAAAATATATGGAACATCCGGCGGGCATCCTCTAAAATAGCAGTAAATATGTCCGAGACTGCTGCGAAGAAAGGAACAAACCGTGTGAACAAAACAGACCGCATGCTGGCTATCTTGCTTGAGCTGCAGCGCAGAAGCGTAGTACGAGCCGGAGACTTGGCGGATATGTTTGAAACAAGCATCCGCACGATTTACCGCGATGTTCAGGCCCTGAGCGAAGCAGGGGTGCCGATCGCCGGGGCCCCTGGTACGGGATATTCGTTGATGGAGGGATACTTTCTGCCTCCCGTGAGCTTCACCATGGAGGAGGCGGTAACCCTGCTGATCGGAACACACTTTGTCGAACAAAAGTTTGAAGTCTCGTATGTCAGGAGCGCGCAGTCATCCCGGGCCAAGATCGAAGCTGTTCTGCCTGAAGATATCCGTAAGGATGCGGCCCGGGTGCAAATGTCCACAAAACTGGTCAATCCAAGCAGCGTTTCAGTTAACGAATTTGAACTGAAATGGATTGAGCTGCTCAGACAGGCTGTTCTGGAGCAAAAAAAGGTAAGGTTCCGATACTCCAAAAAAGTCCCCTATGCTGACGGCACCCGCCAAAGCAGCCGGACGGTCTCGCCCTATGGTCTGGTGCTTGTCAATGGTTCGTGGACATTACTGGCCCATTGCGATTTGCGACAGGAGCTGCGGCATTTTCGTTTATCCCGCATAAGCGAGCTTACCGTTCTGGAGGAATCATTTGTACGCCCGGAGCATTTTAATCTTCAGGAATATCGGCCGCCGGATGACCGAAATGTTGATGTCCGTATTTTTGTCCAGTCTCGTATAGCAGACAGAGTAAGAGAAACGGGCAGTTTTTATTTAGAGGAGCTTCTTGAGCATAAGGATGGCTACATTGCCCATTTACGTGTCAGGCAGCCCGAGGAAATCCTGCAGTGGGTGCTCGGCTGGGGGGCGGATGTCGTTGTTCTGGAGCCCGAATCGTTCAGGCAGCGTGTGCGTGAAGAAACCAAACGAATGCTGGATCTCTACTGACATAAACGCTGTCAGCAGTGCCTAAAGCCCTCGTCCTGTCGGACAAGGGCTTTTTCTTCGATGCCTTGCTGTTGAAATCCGCTTATTGCGCGTTAAACGTATCGGTCAGCACCGGCACGATCTGCGATTTGCGGGAAACTACACCTTCAAGCACCGCTTTGTTGGTGTCCAGCTTCACGTTATAGGCTTTCTCCACCGCTTGCGCCTGGCTGCCCAGGGCAATGCCTACGGAGTTGCTGTTAATGATGTCTGTAACCACAAACAGGAACAGATCCAGGTTTTTATCAGCAATGGTCTTGTTCAAAGCGGCTTCCAGCTCGGATTGGCGGGACAGCACGTCATTGACATCAACCGCGTTAACCTGCGCGATCTCCACCTTGCGGCCGTTCATATCAAATTCCTTGGCATCCAGACTGATCAGCTGCTCAATAGTATGCTTGCTCAGGTCGGCACCCGCTTTCAGCATGTCGAAGCCGTAGCTATCCGCATCTACACCAGCAATTTCAGCCAGCTCGCGTGCTGCGGCAACGTCCTGCTCCGTGCAGGTCGGGGACTTGAACAGCAGGGAATCCGAAATAATGGCAGACAGCATCAGCCCTGCAATGTCCTTCGGAACCGCGACACCGTTCTCTTTATAAAGCTTGTTCAAAATAGTGGCAGTGCAGCCGACAGGCTCAGCGCGGAAATACAGCGGATGGGCTGTCTCAAAATTCGCGATACGGTGGTGATCGATCACCTCGGTAACACGGACTTTATCGATATCATTGGCGCTCTGCTGGCGCTCGTTATGGTCGACCAAAATTACTTCCTGCGCTTCTTCAGACACGTTCTCCACAAGGCGAGGAGCGCTTACTTTAAAGTAGTCCAGAGCGTATTGTGTCTCTCCGTTCACTCCCCCCAGCCGCACAGCCTCGACGTCGGCTCCCAGCTGTGTCTTCAATGCAGCATAAGCAATCGCTGAAGTAATCGTATCTGTGTCCGGATTTTTGTGCCCGAAAATGAGTGTTTTTGCCATTCCAATCGACTCCTTATTTAAGAGAGTATATTTCAAAGTCAACAATTCCAATGCAGATTATATCATTAATGCTTGCAGCTTTGCCATCCGAAAGCGCATTTTCCTCAAAATATTTCTCTCATCTCCATACCAGGGAGTTCACCGCAAATCTCTATTTCATCCCAAATCTATTAAAAAAATGATAGTAAACCGCCATTTTATATGGTAACATATGGCTCAAAACTACATATCCACCCAGTCACCATGGCTTAAATTCTCAAAAGAAAGGAGGCCAAGCAAAACCCGGCAGACGCTCCAGCTCGATGCAGTTCAAAGAATTATATTTTGAATGAAAAGAGGGGAATCGTTGTTGAAAAAGTATTCTTTCCCACGAAAATTACCAGCCGTTTCGCTCGCATTTATTCTTGCTGCCGGACTTTCTCTTCCATCCACCGGCCTGGCTGCTCCAGTTGACCCTGCACAGACCGGGCTTGAGCTGGATGCTCCGCGTTCAGAGCTGCAGGCCGCTCCGGAACCTGCCTATATTTCACCTGAGCTGGACACCTCATCTTCCAGGAACGTAAATGTTATCGTACAGCTCAGCAGCGAACCAGTCGCTGTCAAAAGATTCGCCGCCCGGGGATTAGGGACCTTCTCCGCCCGTTCCGCCGAATCCTCCATCTCCAGAGAACAGACTTCATGGGTCGAACTCGCCAAACAGCAGGGCATTCCGCTGACCGTCAACTATAAGTACAGTACAGTGCTTAACGGTATGGAAGTTACGGTGCCTGCCGATAAGATCCCCGCCCTGGCCAAACTGCCGGGAGTGAAATCCGTCCATGAGAACAAAACGTATTTCTCCATCCCGGTGGAAGAGCCAGCTGCACTTACAGCGGAAGAGGCTACTTATGATGCCCTCTTTGATGAAGCTCCACTGAAGCAGATCGGTGTACCGGAGGCCTGGGCGCAGGGACTGACGGGTGCAGGCATCAAGGTCGGCGTCATTGATACCGGCATCGATTACAACCATCCCGATCTGAAGGATGCCTACAAAGGCGGCTATGATTCCTTCTATCAGGACAACGATCCCTATGAGGAACCGCCCCTTACGGTGAGTGAGGATCCTTATGGTGCCGGCTTCACGGGAACCTCGCACGGCACGCACGTAGCCGGCACGATTGCCGGACAGGCCCAAAATACCACATCTGACATTGTGCAAAAAGGCATCGCCTACAATGTTGACCTCTATGCTTACAAGGTGCTTGGCCGCAACGGGTCCTCATCCCGGGCTTCCGGCTCCTCGGCCCAGGTCATCGACGGAATTGAGCGGGCCGTCAAGGACGGAATGGACGTGATCAACCTGTCGCTCGGGTCCGATCAGGAGAAGGATCCCAACTCGCCAGATTCCATCGCCATCAACAACGCGGTGCTGTCCGGCGTGGTAGCGGTCATTGCGAACGGTAACGCGGGGGATGCGCCAAACGGCTCCTATTTCTATTCCATGGGATCACCCGCCTCCTCACAGCTGGGGATTTCTGTAGGGGCAGCAACTTCGCCGGGTTATACCTTCACCGCGGCAGCGTCCGTAACAGCGGATACCTACAGCTCGGTCACCGCTTCCACCTATCATGATCATGAGTTCCAGATGATGGGCTGGAGAACAAGCGATGAGGATTTTGCCAGTATTCTCGGCACCAGCCCGCTGGATCTTGTGTATGTGGATCTGGGTCAGGTCGAGGACTATGAAGGCCTTGACGTGGAAGGCAAAGTGGTGCTCATCTCCCGCGGCAATCTGGCCTTCGTGGACAAAATCGCTATTGCCCAGGAGCATGGCGCCAAAGCAGCCATTATCTTCAATGGCAGTACGAGCGGCACAAGCACCGATGAGGCCGACCTGTCCGAGAATGTCCCGAACCGGAATGATTACAGCAATGTGAGCGTTGGGGACAGCCTGGGCTTCGTTCCGACGTTCGATATGAAAGGCAAGGAAGGCCGCGCTCTGGCGCGCAGCATTCTGGCCAGCGGAGGACAGTTCGCATCCGTTACGTTCAGTGACGATTATCCACGGTACGATGTCACCGGGGACACCATTGCTTCATTCAGCTCCCGTGGACCCAACAGCGACGGGCTGCTCGGAATCAAGCCGGACGTGGTTGCTCCGGGTGTGAATATTATGTCCACTTACCCCGAATGGAGCAAATATATTGAAGATGCTTCCTATGAGGAGGCCTATGAACGCAGCAGCGGAACAAGTATGGCTTCCCCGCATGTAGCCGGTTTGGCGGCTCTGCTCGTGCAGGAGCATCCGGATTGGACTCCGTTTGATGTGCGCGCAGCCCTGGCCAATACATCCGATGCTCTGCATGACGGGGATGGCACGCTTTATGACGTCTACTCGCAGGGTGCAGGACGCGTTAATATCGCCAAGGCGATCGAAACCCCTGCCCTGCTGCAGACGGTTGAGCAAATTTCCATACTGAACAAGGATCTGAATTACCAAAATGTCACCAACTATGGCTCCTCTGCAAGCTTCGGCGTTATGCCGGCCGGCAGTGCTGCCAAGCAAATCCAGCTTCAGCTGAAAAACGTGTCCCCAGACAGCGTGAAGTACAATGCCTCCGTTGTGATGCATCCTGACGTAACTTTGGATCTTCGTGATGATAAGGCTGTGCCAACACCGGATGTGAACAACATCAAGGCCGAGCTGCAGGGAATCGACGGAGGATTGGTCTCAGCGGCGGCCGGCAGCACGGAGCCCTTCGTTCTTTCCGTACAGCCAACGGCAGGAGCTGCCGACGGGGTGTATGAAGGCGAGGTCATTTTGGAAAGCGCAGGTCTTCCTACCCTGCATCTGCCATTCTCTGTCCATGTCGGAGACGAGCTGCCAGCTATCGGCTTTGGCCTGCAGGAGATGACCCTGTCGAATCCGGTCATTACTCCTAACAGTGATGGCAAGCAGGATACAACTGACATTTCCTTCCGTCTGACTGCGGGCAATACCGACTACATCGAACTACAGATTTACGGTGTGGATGACCAATTGGTCGGGGTAGTGGACGCAATATCCAGCGATTCGGGCTTTCTGCAGCAGGGGGCCTACCAGTTTAAAGACTTCGACGGTTCCTATGTAGGACTCGATGTGTACGGAAATCTGGAAACAGACGGGAACGGAAACCCGATATACCGTCACCTGACCGATGGAGTCTATAAAATAACACTGCTTGCGCCAAAGCTGGACAAAAACGGAAACTACACCTTCTTTGAAGGGGCTCTGGACGCATACTACGCATCCAAAGCGCTGCGTGTCGATAACACTCCAGCTAACCCTGGTAACCCCGGCAACGGCGGCGGGGGCGGACATGACGATGACGACGATGATGACAAAGGGTCCGGCGGCAGCGGTGGATCTGGAGGTGGGGGCGGAGGCTCCACAACTCCAAGCCCGACACCGGTACCTGCTCAGCCTGCTCCAGTGAGCGCCGGCAGCATTCAGACGGTTGTGCAGCAAGGACAAACCACCCAGGCTGTAGCAGCCTCCGCGATTGTCAGCGGCAATGTGCAGACATTGGCCGTAACCGATACGGACCTGCAAGCTGCCTTGACCGCAGCCGGTCAGACACCGGCAGCCATCGTCATCTCAGCCAACAATCAAGGCACGGCTACAACGAAGCTGACGCTCACTGCCGCACAGATTGCAATTCTGTCGGGCGCAGCCGCAGACAGCAGCCTGATTTTGAACAGTAACGGAGCTTCGCTGGCTCTTCCATTATCCTTGTTAAGCTCCGTGATTTCCGGCGCCAGCCTGGAGCTGATCGTCAGCAGCGAAGCAGAGGCGGCATCTGACTTCACGAACGGCTTTGCCGGGGCTTCGCTCATCGGAACGCCGACAGCGTTTGAAGTCAATGTCCTGTCCAGTTCGACCAGCGAGCCTATTACCGTACCGGCTGGAGTCCGGATTGTCCGCGCCTTCACCGTGCCGGGCGAGCTCAAAGCCAATACGGCCGGCGTATTGTATACCAATAACGGCAAGGTGTATCCTGCCCCTTCCGTCTTCAGCAGCCAGGCAGACGGAACGACCGTCGTGAAAATAAGCCGCCCAGGCTTCTCGACCTACGCAGCGGCTTCCAGAGCAGTGAATTTCAATGATATTTCTTCATCATATGCTCAATCCGAAATTCAATCCCTGGCACGCAAGCTGCTGGTCAACGGCACCTCGGAAACGGCGTTCTCGCCGAAGAAGAACGTCACGCGCGCCGAGTTTGCAGCCATGCTGACACGTGCGCTCGGACTGCAGCCAGCATCAAGCACGCCGTTCTCTGACGTAAGCTCAAGCAACTGGTATGCCAGTGATGTCGGGGCAGCCTACCAGGCCGGATTGATTAGCGGACGGCCGGACGGCACGTTCGATCCGGGCGCCAACATCAGCCGTCAGGAAATGTCGGTTATGCTGGCCAAGACTATCGATCTGCTGAAGATCACTCCTGATGCCCAGGGTTCAGCGCGTACTCCATACGCCGATGCTTCCTCAGCTGCAGCATACGCACAGAGCAGCATTGAGAAAGTAACGGCAGCCGGGCTGATGAACGGCGAAGCAGCAGGAGGCTCTTCCTTCTTCAGACCGCAGGCGCCAACTACGCGTGAGGCAGCGGCCAAAGTGCTTTACCTGCTGTTGCAGGAAGGCGAGCTGATCAACTGACAACCAGGCAGGCAAAAAAAGCTGCAGCGGAGGTTCGCCTCCGGCTGCAGCTTTTTCATTTTCAGCGGGCTGAACATCCTATAATCGCAAGAAAACTTCCGCTTAGCTTTTTTGAAGGTACGTCGATAGACGTTTTTCGTGTGACTGGGTTACATCTTCTCCTCTTGTCCAGGTTGCTGTCCGGGCAAGGGCAGCTTCATGCGAAAGACGCTGCCTTTGCCGGGCTCACTGTCCGCCTCAATCACACCGCCGTGCGCCTCCACAATGGAGTGGGAAATGGCCAGTCCCAGCCCGGCACCGCCGGAGCTGCGTGTGCGGGACGAGTCCCCGCGGAAGAACCGTTCGAAGATGCGCTCCAACTGCTGCTTGTTCATCCCGGCTCCGTTATCACGCACTGACAGCTCGGCTGTGCTGGAACTTGCTGAAAGCGTGACGGCAATGATCCCAAGCTCGGGGTCCGTGTGCTGAACCGCATTATGAAAAAGATTCAGAATCACCTGCTTGAGAGCGTCAGTATCTGCCAGCACATGAACCGCCCCCTTAAGATTAAAGGTCAATTCCCGGTCACCCGCGAGCATTCGGAGCTGGGGCTTCATGGTGAGCAACAGGCGGTCCAGGGACGTGTCTTTCAGCTCCATCTGCGGCTGCCGGTCCATTTTCGCCAGCAGCAGCAGATCCTCCACCAGCTTGTTGATTCGCTTGGATTCCCCGTGCATGCTCTCCAGCGCAGCCTGCAGTTGGGCCGGGTTGGACGCAGCCCCCCGCAGCAGCACCTCCAGAAAACCGTGGATCGACGTCAATGGAGTACGCAATTCATGTGAGGCATCGGCAATAAACCGCCTCATTTGTAGCTGTGCTTCCCTTTCGGCGGCAAAGGCGGCTTCCAGACGGCTGAGCATCCCGTTAAAGGACACCGCCAGCCGGTCAATTTCATACTGCCCCTGATTGGCTTCGAAGCGCTCGGTTAAATTTCCCGCATCCACCCTCTTCACCGCCCTGACCATCTCGGAGAGAGGAACGAGCGTACGCCGCAGCACAGGCAGCATCAAAGCAAGCCCGCCCGCCAGAGCCAGTAAAGCCAATGAGATAAAGATCAGGAGCTGCCTCAGCAGCAGGTCACGCAAGGGACCTATGCGATAACCCATCTGCACCAGATCACCGCCGCTCGCGCGCGGGCCTCTGCTTGTCCGTACAATCACCAGCTGCTCGTTCCCCTGCGCATCCTCTACAAGCCAGTAATCTCTCTTCCTGTGCGGGTTGTCAGTATTATGGCTTGCTTCCTCGTACACTTCCGCCGACAACCGTGGGGACGAAAGACCGTTTTCAGCAGACAGATCCGTAAAAGCGCCATCCTTTCCGATCACGGCAACGGAGGTGTCCGGCATAAACAGAAACCGCGGCCGATCCTGCTGCGGCTTCTGTCCGTCCTTGCCCCTTGCCCCAGGAGCAGCATTCTCCGCTATTGGCCTCCATTTAGCGAACAACTCCATCGGCATCGTACGCAGATGGGCTTCCATCGTGTCCACACGGCTGCGGTACAGGAAATCCTTCATCAATACATATTGGAGAAAGCCGATCAACGCCAGCAGCACAGCCACAATAAGGATCGTTCTCGCCAGCAGCTGTGAGCGCAGGGAACGAAGCGACAGGACGTCCTGCCACTCTTTTTTTCCCCGTATCATGGCAAATCCATCCGATAGCCGACACCGCGCAGTGTCCGGATCAGCTTATGCTCCTTGTCCTGCAGCTTATCGCGCAAAGAGCGGACATAGACCTCCACAATGTTATCTTCCCCGCCAAAATCATAACCCCACACCCGGTCCAATATCCGGGCTTTGCTCAGCACCAGTCCATGATTCAGCACCAGCAGCTTGAGCAGCTCATATTCGGTCGGGGACAGCTCCAGCACACGGTCAGCAAATTTGATTTCCCTGCGCCGGTCATCGATGCAAAACGGTCCGTAGGCCACCTCGCCCAGCAGATCGGGAAACTGGTTGCGCAGCCGTGCTTCGATGCGGGCCAGCAGCTCCTCAAAATTAAACGGCTTGACCAGGTAATCATCAGCGCCCAGCTTAAGCCCTTTCACCCGATCATCGACCTCATCCTTGGCCGTCAGCATGATTACAGCAATATTGTCTCCCGTCTCCTTCAGGCTGCGGCAGACCTCAAAGCCGTTCATTTCCGGCATCATGACGTCCAGCACCGCTACATGAGGCCTGAATTCCCTCGCAGCCTCCAGCGCTTCCTCGCCGTTCGAGACCTTTTTGACCTCAAATCCCTCATTCACCAGCCCAAACTCGAGAAACTGCAATATATGCGGTTCATCATCCGCAATTAATATTTTCACGCCGTTCAGCGCACTCATCCTGCCTTCATCCTTTCAAGCCTGACCGCGTCTAGCGGTAGTTTTCCTTGCAATATCCCGAAGCCATGCTTCGGAATTTATACTTTCGAACATTTAACATACCCCTATTATGCCGCCCTCACCTGAAATTTGGCTGAGAATGACCCGCTCGTCGATCGTGGCAAGACATGTGATACTCGCTGTTCAGGGGCTTTGCACGATTATCCCGTTGGATCAGGTCAAGAAAAACAGAAAACCGGGAACCGAAAATATACTTTTGGCACGTTAGAGTAAATAACGGATCAAATGAGGCACGAAAATGCCTGTTGTTACGCGATTCAGGACCATCGAATGGGTCTATTTTTTTTAATTGTGCCTTATGGAGAAGCAGATCGGTTCGAGGTCATGAGGCGTTCTTTGGAGAAAGCAGAGCGTTTAGGTGATGTGAAACCGATCGAGAGAGAAGGAGAGAGCGGAGCAAGGCACCGAAAAAATAAAAAGACCTGGGTCCTCGTTGCCGCTTGAACCTGAATTTTTCCGATGTTCTCGTTCATGCTAACCCACACCGTTCAAGCAACGCACATCAGGCTCACCTTTCCTCGTTCAAGCCCTGCGATCAGGACGCAGCCGCAAGAGGCTGATCCGTTTGGCGTGCGATCAGCCGACGGTAGGTAATCGCCGGGATCCGCCACACCGATGTACAATAACTTCTGCCACATCGTTCCTTCCGCTCCGGACAGGCGCAGGCGGCGGCGTCCAGTGTACTCGTTGAGGTACGCCTGCAGATGCAATCCATAATCCACGAACATAAGTTCTTTGTTCTATCATACCAAACATGTGTTCCTGTTTCAAGCCGAACATCCCATTTGAGCTGCCTCTTTTTTTCTTATCTCTTTTCTCTCGTTTCTCTTTATTCCTTCCCCTAGGCCCCCAACCCAACCCTCAACCCCCGCATTCTGATCAAAAGGGATAATCGTGCAAAGCTGTATGGAAAGGCATCAGGCATCAGGCATTAGGCAACGGACACCACACACCAGACACCAGACACACCCCCTATAGACCCCATCTCACTCTGGCTACTAGACTCTGAGGGGGGAGGCACAATCCCCTTTCCGTTTTACCCCGTTATATCAGGGCCTGTTTGCCGATTTCTTGCTGCGAAAGTTGAGTTAAAACCATAAGAAAACGCTTGTTGCCAGATGAGGTAATGGACGACCGCCGGATACCGCGTCTGACCGACACTCGACCGAGCGCCTCTGATTTTTAACTGTGCAATTTAAGAAAATCCCCTATACATAGAAAGAACTTGGACTAAAAAGGGAGCTGGTCTTGATGGCTACCATACATAAATTCCCGGTCAGGTCACAACAATTTCAGCAGCCAACTAATGAGGTTTGACCTTGCTTTCCTGGAAGCAGTCGAAAGAATGGAAAATCGTTTAGGTGTTTCCTTGTCCATTATTATGGATGGACCGGCGATCAGAAAGAAACGGATCGCATTGTAACTCGTAACATGGAGCTCGAAACCATGAGAGTACGCACCGAATTGATTTACCAAAACACTGATGATTACCCTTGAAAGCCCGCTACTCCATGAGTTGCGGGCTTTCGCAGTTCCATACATTTCACTCAATCTAATATTTGTGCCAAAATTACTGCGCTTTACGCAAGCGGATCACATTCCAGGACGCTTTACCCAGATGGGCGGTTACGATGCCGCCATCCAGCTTGGCGCTGCCGCCGCTGCGGGGAGCTACCTTTTCCTCGCCCGGGCCGTTCACTGCTTTGAGATCCTCATGCTCCATCACAATATGCTCCACGATGCTGTATCCCTCGAAGCTGCGCACATCGCATGTCAGGTCCAAAGCCTCGGACAGATGACGATTCACCGCGAAGATGGTCAGCGCCTCTTCCGCCTCATCATATACAACAGCGCTATCCAGATACGGAACATCCGTGAAATCCTTGGCGTCATATTTCGGGGAATCCACTACAGGCATCAAGGACACACCCCGCCCGAATTGGGAAGCATGCATATAAGGGTAGAAAATCGTCTGCTTCCAGGCACGGCCGTTGTTCTCCGTCATAATCGGAGCAATCACGTTGACGAGTTGCGCAAGGCAGGCCATTTTCACGCGGTCCGCGTGGCGCAGGAACGTAATCAGCATGCTGCCGACCAGCAGCGCATCCTCGAAATTATAAATATCCTCCAGCTGCGGAGGAGCAATCGTCCACGGTTCAATTTTGCTGTCCGCTTCATTGGAATGATACCAGACGTTCCATTCGTCAAAGCTGAGCATCATTTTTTTCTTGCTGCGCTTCTTCGCCTTAATGTAATCACATGTGGATATGACCGTATGAATAAAATGGTCCATATCCATGGAACGCGCAAGATAGTTGGGGGTATCGTTGTCTCTGTTGCCGTAGTACTGGTGCAGGGATATGTAATCAACCGCATCATACGTATGATCAAGGGTTGTTGCCTCCCATTCCGGGAAGGTAGGCATGGCGGAGCTTGAGCTGCCGCAGGATACCAGCTCAATATCAGGGTCGATCAGCCTCATGGCTTTCGCTGATTCCAGCGCCAATCTGCCGTATTCCTCGGCCGTCTTGTGCCCGATCTGCCACGGCCCGTCCATTTCGTTGCCAAGACACCATGTTTTGATCCGGTGCGGCTGCTCTACCCCATGACTGCGGCGCAGGTCGCTGTACCTGGAGCCTCCCGGATGGTTGCAGTATTCCACCAGATTGCGGGCAGCGTCAATGCCGCGTGTGCCGAGATTGACGGCCATCATGACCTCCGAACCGGCTTCTTTGGCCCATTTTATAAATTCATTCGTGCCTACTTCATTCGGCTCCACCGTTCTCCAGGCCAGCTCCAGCCGCTGTGGCCGGGATTCAACAGGACCGACGCCATCCTCCCAATTGTAGCCTGAGACAAAGTTCCCGCCAGGATAACGGATAATCGGCACATCGAGTTGCTTGACCAGTTCCTTCACATCTTTACGGAAACCGCTTTCATCAGCGGACGGATGAGACGCCTCGTAAATCCCCCCGTACACCGCGCGGCCCAAATGCTCAATAAAGGAGCCGTAAATGCGTTTATCCACCTCGGCAATCCGGAAAGATTTATCAACGATCATTCTGGCTTTCAGACCTGTTGTTGCCATAGATACCATCCTCTCTCGATAAGAAAAATTCGGCATTTGCAAACCTGATCATTACCGTTTTATGCACAATGAATATAGCATACGGCCGCTTTATCTTCAATATAAATATTAATAGTTAATAATTTTGTTTTCGTTTAAAGCCCTGCTCAATCAGCCTGGCAATCGTCTGGGCGAAGCACAATGGCCCGGGGTACAGCCAACTGCCCTATAGGACAGCTGGTTCCCCCGGGTTTAAACGTTGCTATCGAATGAAGATGGATGCCAATAAGGGGGTATTGTTCCCGATTGGCATCTCTCCAGGTTTCAATCTTTAGCTTCAAACGGTATCCGTCGGGCCAACGGGCTCATATTTTGGAAGCACACAGAGCCTTCTGCAATTTGTTGCTCAGTATCCAATCTTTCTTTGTGGTTTCTTTAATGGTTTTACGAATGCTATCATTTATTGCTAATAAAACATCGAGAGTTACATTTGGCGGTGGTATTGTGCCAGACAGAGTACCCAGTACATATTGCAGCTTCTCGCCTTCGGCATTCAAAATGTGGCTTAATCCCAGCTCTTCCATCGCGATGGATACAATGAGCAGCGTAATCGCATCTTCTCTTGTGACCGTGATCGTTGGTGTAATATTCGGTATATTAGCCTGAGACAATTCAATCACCCCTTCCGTTTGGATCAATTCAGTGTATTCACCTGCGTATTCGCAGGCATGGGACAATAGCAGGGGCTAAAAAATAAAGGAATGAATACCCATAAAAATATTTATCCACGAATAGCTGATTGAACAAATACGGGGGGCAGATCAGGCAAAATTCACTGTAATCTTCTCATCACCTCTTCCATCGTTTTTCTAATCCCCAGAGCAAACGGGGTCAAGGTAACCGGTCCTATATCCTGCTCCAGCTCGTCAAGATCCGCTACCAGATGCATGACCTGATTTCTATTATGAGGTATGGCACCAAAAACAGGTTCTTGTTTTGGAGCAACTACGTCAACTATTTCCCTAATAAATGTTTTTAATTTCCTGCCCTCACCACTACCAATGCAATACGTCCTAAAGTTTTCGCCCTGAATCGCCAATCGATATAACATATCCGCTGCATCTTCACTGTACAAGAAATCCCAAATCTGTTCCCCCTGAGTGAACGGCAATTCCTCTTGGGATAACAATCTTTTGATTGTACTGATTACCATCGTATGCTCATCATCATAGGGTCCATAAACACTCAAAATTCGAGTCCAAATGTGCTTGATCTCCAACTGCTCGCACAAAATCCGGCTTAGTTGACCTGCACATAATTTAGCAATCCCATATCCATTTTCCGGGAAAGCAGGCGTACGGGATGTGAGAGGCATTTCGGATCGGCCATATTCCGCTTGCGAACCTGCCCCGATGAATGTATGGCAGCCCAGACGCTTAGCCAAGCGTACCGCATCCAATGTATGGGTTACATTTTGATTTTGAGAGTACACGTCGTTTCGACTTTCTCTGCTCGTGCTCGCCCATGCAAAATGATAAAACACATCGTATTGACCAGGCAGCTCAAGGGCAGCATATTCATCCAAATTTGCTTCAACGATATGAATCAGAGGATTTTGTGGCATATAAACAAGACCGGGAGAACCTTTACGGCAGATAGCCAACACCTCGATCTGCTTGGTAATACACAATTGGATCAGTGCCATGCCGATGGCTCCGGTGGGCCCAGTAATGACCACTTTCATCATGTATACAGTCCTTTCGAATGTGATTCGGCACTGCCGGCCAATTACATCCCGGATGTATCCACGATGAAAGATATAATGGGGTTCAGTTGTGAATCGGCCGGAAGCAGAATACCAAGCCCAAAGTTTGCTTGCAGAAGATGAAGACGCAAAGGAATCGAGGATTGTTTCATAAAGTCCTCAATTGCCGTAAGCACTCCGTTTTGTTCCCCGTATTCATGAGTCGCATTGTTGAAGCCTGTATTCGCTCCTCCCTCAACAAGCTCTGACGAGCCAGGTACAATCCCTTTCGAATCGTAGGGGTGACGGAACGCCTCCGGTATATTTTCCGGATCATAATACATATCTCTCCGTGCGTATGGCCAAGCCGTATCATGCAAAAATACAATCGGAAACTGTCCGGTTTTCTCGGCCATTTCAGATATTTGCTTTAGTTCATGATAGACGGTGTACCAATTATGGTCTCCGTCTATAAGTACCATATCATAGTATTCAATATTCAGAAGTGCAGCCAGACTTAAATCCTGATGAAGCACGAACTTCTCCCCATACAATGCCTTCATCGACTCAACATCAAATTGCGGCAGAGGATCGATCACATGACATACCGAATCGGTATACTTGCAATAATCCAGCAGCTTGGCGGTATTCAATCCTGAAAAAGCTCCGATTTCCACAATGCTCTTTGGCCGGTGCGCGGCTATGACGGGTTTAATCACTTTTTCCAAAAAACTGTTCATTTACTCTCTCCTTTTCCTGATTCATTGTTCAGATGGATTAATGGAAATAGTTTATGCTTGAGTCCATGATATGTGAACAGAAATACCTAAAAAATGATGTTCCGTCAGGAGTGGCAAACACCCAAACACCTCATATGATGTAACAAAGCTATCGTGAAAGGAGTTGTGTGTTATTTTTTACTATCAGTATAAGGTCGAAGGTCCTGAGGGATTATGCAACCAAATGATGGCCATTTACAGAACGATCTGGGAAACTATCCATCATTCCAAGGAAGATCCGCCTGCTGGTTTTATGCTGAACAATCTGCAAACCCGGACTTCCATTAACCTTGACACAAATCCGCCGTTCGCCCCGATCCCCCCTGAGTCCATTATCGATGTTGAAGCGTTGATTCCATTGCTTGAGGAAAAACAGATCCCGGTCCTTAAAGAAAATAGCGTCCTTAAAGAGGAAGATGTCATCATACATTGCACTAGATTTTTGCATAGATTTTCCATGCCCTATGATGAATGTCGAGAAATCGGGCAGTTTTTAGCTAAATCGTTTCCTTTTGCAAAGAACCTACAGAAATTAGCCAATTTCATTATTGGTTCCATGTCCCTTTATCCAAAATGGAAAGCGATCCAGCTGCGGATTGAAGGGGATCTGCTGCTGTTCGAGGAAACCAGACAGATTGGCCTGGAGACGGTCACAAAAAACTACCTTGACGAACTCGTTGTTGCATCACTTGTCAATGAGCCCGATCTGAATGCCGTTTATTTCGCCACCGGGGTACAGGAAGAACGGTACAACGAAATCGTCCAACAGTTAAATGAACAATTCCCTCATGTTACCTTCCTGAGGAAAACAGACATTTTGAAAGATTTCTTCCCGTTTCAGCAAGAATTCGAATCGCTTTGCCTGGAACAACAAGCATTAATTGACTGGCTGGTCTGCATTGGCGCTTCCTCATTTGTCGGGGCCTACGGATCGTCATTTGCTTATTTGGCAGGCTACATGAGGCATTACCGCGGTTTCCCGGAATCAGCCACGCAATTGCTTATGGCCCAGCACACCACATGGGATACTTGGTTTCCACGAGTTTGATATTGAAAAGGCCCACAAGGTACAAGCTGGCGTCGGTACTAATCGGCGCCAGCTTCTTATGTTTTCATTGGATTCCTCCGTGATTTTGAGCTACTCCGATCCGCAGTTAAATTTGGACGATAATTCCGGTAACAGAGGATGTTGGCTCGCATATGCTGCACAAGATGTCGGAGAACATTCCGGCATCCGAAAAGCTACTGTAGGAGGTTTTGCGTTGGGAAATTCGATATTAATCATCGGCGGCTGCGGCTATATCGGAAGCGAAGTGTACAACCATTTGCAGGAACGCGGCTATGCGGTCGATACCGTGGATCTGGAGCTCTACGGCAATACGATCAATACGGCGAACGAGCGAAAGCATTACCGGGATCTGACCAAGGACGAATTGTCGAAGTACGATGCGATTATTCATCTGGCAGCTCATTCAAGCGTCCAGGTGGCCGTCGAGGATCCTCGCGGCGCTTTCCAGAACAATTTAATTGACTTTTACGATTTATTGGACAAAGTGGGGGATACGCGCCTGATCTACGCCAGTTCTTCCAGCGTCTATACGGGAACAGGCGGTGAACGAACCAGCGAAGAATCGAAGCAATTTAATGTGGAGAACATGTACGATCTGACCAAATATGCAGCCGATCAGTTTGCCACCATTTCCGGCAAAAACTACTACGCCCTGCGGTTCGGCACAGTCAACGGAAGCTCTGCCAATCTGCGGCTGGATCTGATGATTAACCGGATGGTCTGCACGGCTCTGCAAGAAGGCAAGATCAAGGTCAACAATCCGCAATGTTATCGTCCGCTGCTGGGCATCAAGGATCTGTGCCGGGCGATCGAAGCAATTCTGACCGGGAACGGCAAACCGGGCGTGTACAATGTGGCCAGCTTCAATTCGACGGTGCTGGATATTGCCCAAACCGTCGGCCGAATTATGGACGTGCCCATTGAACAGCTTCCGGACTCCCCTACTTATGATTTCAGTATGGATACAGGCAAGTTTGAACGCACTTTCGGGTTTACCTTCACCGATACAATTGACTCAATCGTGGAAGATCTGCTGCAGCAGCACCGCACAACCGGACTTGAAGTCAGACGCTTCAAGCGGTTGACCCGCTGCCTGTGCTGCAATAGCGAGAAGCTGCGCCTGTACGCGGACCTTGGCGGCCAGCCGCTGGCCAACAGCTATCATGACGGAACCGAATCGCAGCATGAGTATCCGCTGGAGGTGAACGTCTGCGAGGATTGCTTCCACAGCCAGCTCAGCATCGCGGTAAATCCCGATCTGCTGTTCAAGCATTATCTATATGTCAGTGGGACAACCACCACGCTGCAGGATTACTTCCGGTCGTTCGTTGAGAGGGTGGAACAGCAGTATCCGCAGAAGAAGCTGCGCGTTCTCGACATCGCAAGCAACGATGGCAGTCTGCTGGAGCAATTCGCCAAGAAAGGGCATGAGGTTCAAGGTGTCGATCCGGCTGAAAACCTGCGCGAGATCTCGGCAGCCAAAGGAGTTCCGACACTGGTTGGTTACTGGGACACACAAACCGCTCGCCGCCTGGAGCACAAGTACGACGTGATTGTGGCCATGAACGTGCTGGCTCATGTGTCCAATCCGTATAAATTTCTGGCCGCATGCCGGGAAGTGCTCGCCGAAGGCGGCAGCATCTACATCCAAACTTCACAGAGCGAGATGTTCAAACGTTTCGAATTCGACACGATCTACCACGAGCACCATTCGTTCTTCACGACCCGCTCCTTCCGCACGTTGGCCGAGCGTGCCGGACTAAAGGTGATCCGTGGAACTAAAGTGCCTGTCCACGGGACCAGCTATTTGTGGACGCTTGGCGCAGCGGACGCCACAGCAGAAGCATCCGTTAAAGAGATGGAGGCGGCAGAGGAGCAATCGGGCTTCTACGAACTGGGAACTTATCGGCGTTTCGGAGAGAAGATGAAGCTGACCGCTGACCGCGTGCATGAAGCGATCCGCGCATACACGGACCGGGGCTACAAGATCGTCGGTTACGGCGCGGCGGCGAAAGGCAATACGTTTTTGAATTTCGCGAAGCTGGACCTCGACTTCATCGTAGATGACAATCCACTCAAGAACGGCATGCTGACTCCCGGCCGGAATATACCCATTCGCTCCTCAGACGCTCTTCACGACATCGAGCAGCCGTTATTCGTCGTGGTGTTGTCGTGGAACTTCTTCGATGAGATCGTGACCCGCATCCGAAAGGTCCGCAGCAACGGGCAAGATGTGTATATGCAATATTTTCCCGAAGGGAGAATTACGTCATGACAAGACCGCGCAGGACCATTATCAGCCATTTTTATAATGAGGAGTATCTACTTCCCTGGTGGGTCGCCCAGCATGCCAGCTTATTTGACCATGGGATCATGATCAACTACGGTTCGACGGACCGCTCGGTCCAGGTCATTCGGCACCACGCTCCTCATTGGGAGATTCGCGATTCGCGCAACACGCATTTCGATGCCCACGCAGTCGACGCAGAAGTCATGGAGATCGAACGGGAAGTGGACGGATGGAAGATCGTTCTGAATACAACCGAGTTTCTCGTCTGCAAAGATATGGATAAATTTCTGCAACAATTGGACGAACTAGGGCATCATGCATACTGTCTCCAATCGGCACACATGATCGATCCGTTACACCTTGAACTTCCCGATCCCATTTACAGATTTCCGCTCTACCAGCAACGTTATTATGGTTTAATTGTGAACCATGGCCGAAACCGGGTAATCCACCGGTACCCGGACGGAGATTATATCATAGGCAGGCACGGCTCGAACCATCCAGGCTCAAGTCTTCCGCCAGGAGCAATGATATTATGGTACGGATTCAGCCCGTGGAATGAGCAGTTAAAAAAACGCAAGCTGCAGATCAAGAATAAAATGGGCGCTTTCAAGGGATATGGGGGCCAGCATTTGATGAACGAAGAGGAGATTGAAGCATTATATCAAGAGTTTGCCCAGGCCCCCCACTATACTGATGATTTACGGGAAAATGAGGAATTCCGCCGTCTTTGCTTTTAAAAGATGATCATCTTAAATGCTGTCCAGGCATGATCAAACGCAACCCATCCTCTTCAGGAGACGGGCTGCGTTTTGCTTCCATGTTTTAAGGAGTCGATTTATCTAATTAGACCCAAAGGCAGTTGGATCTTGCCCATATTCGAGCAGGAATTTATCCCTGTAACTGTAATAGACATGATCAGGATACATGACTCCACAGGCATGAAGCGCCCACGGTTCAGCCTGAGGCAGAATGCCGACCGCATACCCTTTCCTTTTGAACTCACAGGACTGGGAAATATCATAAAAATGCCAGCCGTCAAAAACGTCCTCACGCCAGGGAATGTCATACTGAGTCGCCATCAACAAGCCATCAATTGCAGCCGCACTTTGATATGGACCCCCCGCTTCGGTGAATTTCAAATAATTATACGTGCTGCGGTACTCAAGTACTTTTCCAAACAGTTCACCTGATTCCCACCAAACAGCATCAGCCGGCAGACTTCTTGAACCGATGAGCCCGACCAGGCCCAACTGGGGATACTTTTTAAACAAATCAAGCAGCTCGTAGAGAAAGTTACGGTTCATGATATACGTATCCTGATGCAAATAGACCTTGTACTTCGCACGTGAATTACGAATGGCCTGATTATAACCGGACGTAATGCCGGATGCTCCCCTGATGGCGACGCTTTCAACATGAACACCTGGTGGCACAAACAGGGACTGAATGTGCTGCAGGCATAATTTATACATTTCTTCATCATTCACGCAGCTCACAAAGCAAACTTCTTCTGCCACTGTCTTCCCTCCGATTCTCTTGTGATCTCCAACATAATTATGCATTCCCTTATGATCTCCAACATAATTATGAACTAAGGCTTTGGAATATAACCAAATACCTGATGAACCAATGGGTGGTTTAACACATATGATGCCTTAGTAAAAAGAGCCTAAAGGGCCTTCCGTTGGCGATGATCGGAAAGGGGAGCACGATTTGAGAATAAGAGTTGCTGACTATATTACAGATTCATTATATAAAGCAGGCGGTGAAACTGTGTTCCTCATCACTGGGGGAATGATTATGCACCTGACCGATGCTTTATACCAGCATGAGCAACAGGACTATATTTGTTGTCATCACGAGCAAGCGGCGACGATGGCGGCAGAAGCATACGGCCGTTCAACAGGCAGGCTTGGCGTCGCTTATGTCACTGCAGGTCCGGGAGCGCTGAATACGATTACCGGCGCAGCGGGAGCCTATGTTGACTCCTCCCCGGTCATTATTGTCGCCGGCAATTCCAAAGTTTCATTAGCCAAGGTAAAAGGCCCCCGCCAATTTGCCCTCCAAGGCTTCGATTCGTTGCCTATATTCGAGCAGGTCACGAAATACGCAGTAAGGCTGGAGGATATAAGTCAAGTAAGGTATGAGGTGGAGAAATGTATTTTTCTCGCCAGGAATGGGCGTGTGGGCCCGGTGTATCTGGAGGTGCCTGTTGATTTGCAGGGGGCTTCCTTCGATCCCGATTCATTCATCGGTTATGTTCCGGAAGCCGAGAAAATCCCGGAAATTACAGAGGAACAGATTCATCAGGTTACAGCAGCTCTGAAGAACAGCCAACGACCCTGTTTGTTGGTGGGGGCAGGTATCCGGACTGCCAATGCTATAGAAGTCTTCCGTGAATTTGTGGAGAAAGCGCAAATTCCTGTACTGACCTCGCGATTGGGGATGGATTTGATCGATCACGATCATCCTCTCTTCGTCGGCCGACCGGGTACTTATGGCGACAGGGCAGCAAATTTTACGGTGCAAAATTGCGATCTGTTGATTACCGTCGGCTGCAGATTGGGAATTGGCCTAGTCGGTTATGACTATGATGAGTTTGCCAAGAAGGCCGTCAAAGTACATGTCGATATCGACAAATGGGAGCTTGATAAACCTTCGGTGATTCCGGATATCCCCATTCATGGGGACGCCTCTGCATTTTTTGCAAAGATGGTTTTGCAATGGGACGCTACGCCATCATATGCTGCCTGGGTTGCAGAAACCCGGCATTGGAAGCATCGTTATCCTGTCGATTTGCCGGAATACGATGACGACACTCACGGAATCAACTCTTACCGGTTTATGACCAGATTCTCCGAACAAGTATCCAAGGAAGCACTGTTTGTTGTAGATACAGGCTCCTGTTTCCACGTACATGCCCAGGCCTTCAAAGTCAAAGAAGGACAAAGACATATCATCACCGGCGGTTTATCCACCATGGGGTATACACCCGCAGCTATTGGTGTATCGGTGGCGGCGGGTCACCGGGAAGTGTATTGCATTACAGGAGACGGGTCGTTCCAGATGAATTTGCAGGAACTGCAGACGATCCGCCATAATAAGCTCCCCATCAAGTTTATCCTGTTCAACAATAACGGATATCTGCTAATCCGGCACACACAAAATAACTTTATGGAAAGGCGTTTTATTGGAGAAGGGCCCGAATCGGGACTAAGCTTCGCTCCGTTCAACAAGATTGCCGATACGTTCGGACTGGGATACCTGAAAATTTCAAAACTCCACGAACTGGATCGTAAAATCATGGATTTGCTCCGATACGAGGGCCCCATGATCTGCGAAATCATGACACCGCCCGATCAATTGCTCATCCCCAGAGTGGCATCCCGGAAGCTGGACGATGGTACGATGGTTTCCGCTCCCTATGACGATATGTTTCCATTTCTGTCCAGAGAAGAATACGAGTCTAACTGTTTGGAATGATGGCTTGCTCAAGAGGAAGGAGATGAACATTCCGGATGGATTTGTTCGATTACCAAACGAAGTCAATGAAACCATGCACTCTATGCCATTGCATAAAGATGGTTCCTTTCATCACAGAGGGGGGCCGGGAATGATGGCTCATAAAAAGCTGAAAGTAGCTATAATCGGGAGCGGAAATATAGGAACAGACCTGCTGGTTAAGACCATGCACTCCAGTTTACTGGAATGTGTGTTGTTCGTAGGCAGAAACAATCAGTCCCTTGGCATGCAGAAAGCAAAAGGCTTGGAAGTACAGATATCGGATCGCAGCATTGATGCATTAATTGAGGATGCCGATCGTTACGAGCTTGTCTTCGATGCCACATCGGCTCAGGATCATCATATTCATGCCCCGATCCTCAAGCGATTGAATAAGGTTGTCATTGATATGACACCTTCGAATATCGGGGAAATGTGCGTCCCTGCCGTAAATATGGATCATTGTCTCAAACTGCAGAATGTGAGCATGGTCACATGCGGGGGGCAAGCTTCAATTCCGCTCGCCTACGCTATCGGCCAAACCCAGCCTGATGTCGAATACATTGAAGTGGTCTCCAGTATATCGTCTAACAGCGCAGGTCCCGCGACTCGCAATAATCTGGATGAGTATATCGAGACGACCGAGAAAGGGATAGCCCATTTCTCTGGTTGCGGCAGGTCAAAGGCGATTCTCAATTTAAATCCCGCCGATCCCTGTATCCATATGCAAACTACTGTCTTCGCATTGGTACGGAATCCCGATATGGACAGCCTAAAGCGCTACACGGATGCAATGGTGAGGAATTTACAGCAATATGTGCCGGGCTATCAATTGATTGTTCCCCCGACACTTGAGAACGGAAGGATTGTCATCATGGTCAGGGTGGAAGGGCTGGGGGATTATCTCCCCCCTTACGCCGGAAATCTGGATATTATTAATTGCGCCGCAATTGCAATGGCCGAAGAATACGCCAGAAAGTTAGCATAGGGAGGGAGCGTGAATGAAGCATATTCTTATCAGTGACCCGACACTCAGAGACGGTTCTCATGCCATTCAACATAAATTGAATGTTCAGCACTTAACCTTATATGCAGAGCTCGCCGAAGTGTCGGGAATCCCGGTCATTGAAGTCGGACATGGCAACGGGCTTGGCGCTTCGTCGCTGCAATTGGGCGAGAGCGCCATTTCGGACACACAGATGCTGGAAACCTGCCGCAATATCTTAAATAAAACCAAGCTGGGCATCCATGTCATTCCCGGATTCGCAACGATCAACAAGGATCTTAAGAATGCGCTGGATATCGGAGTTGACGTCATTCGTGTGGCTTCCCATTGCACGGAGGCCGACATCACGAAGCGCCATATCGAGTATTGCCGCAGACGGGAGCGGGAGGTGTACGGCGTGCTCATGATGTCGCATACGGCGCCTGCCTCCATATTGGCGGAGGAAGCCCGCAAAATGCAGGACTATGGAGCTCAGGGCATTATTATTATGGATTCTGCCGGAGCCTATCTGCCGGATACCGTGAAGAGCCGAATCGGCGTGCTTGTTGACACGCTGGATATCCCCGTCGGTTTTCACGCCCATAACAATCTGGGAATGGCCATCGCCAATTCGATAGCCGCGCTCGAAATGGGGGCGACCATACTGGACGGGACTATGAGAGGCTTCGGTGCCGGAGCGGGCAATGCGCAATTGGAGATTCTCGTTGCTGTTTTGGAGAAAATGGGGTATGAGACGGGGATCGACTTATATAAGCTGCTGGATGCGGCGGATACGGCCGAAGCCAGCTTCCTGAAGGTGCCTTACGTCGATTCAACGAGTGTTGTCAGCGGGCTTACGGGTGTATTCTCAGGCTTCGCCAAGCCTGTGGACCGGATTGCCCGAGAGTACAACCTCGATCCCAAGGATATATTCTACGAATTGGGAAGAAGGAAGGTTGTCGCCGGTCAGGAAGATATTATTCTTGAGATTGCAGTCAGCTTGTCGCAGTCGAGTAATATTGGAGTAACCCCGTCAAGTAGACAGTAAAAAAAGAAAGGTCTAAGCGGCGGTTCGTTCCCGGTATTTACTGGGGATTGATCGCCCAATTTGTTTTAGCCCAAGCATAATTTACCGTCAGGCGAATATGATGTAGCAGAAGGGACATGCAGACGAGAAATTGACTACAAGTTGGAGGGTAAGATGTGATTAGAGGTATGGAAGAACGCTGCGTTCTTAACAACGGAGTGGAGATGCCTTGTCTGGGGCTGGGACTGGCGAAGATCAAAAAAACTGAACAAATCGACGACATCGTCCGGAATGCGTTGACGACAGGGTATCGAAGCTTGGATACCGCAGAAATTTACGGCAATGAAATGCTGGTGGGGCAAGCCGTAAAACGTTATGGCATTCCCAGACGGGAGCTGTTCATAACGACCAAGCTATGGAATAAAAACGCCACTTATGACAGGACAATTGCAGCCTGTGAGCTGAGCCTGCAGCGCCTCGGCATGGATTATATCGATCTTTATTTAATCCACTGGCCAATCAAGGGTCAGTATCAGGAAGTATGGGAAGCGTTCATTGAGCTGCAGAAGCAGGGTAAAGTCAGAGCCATTGGCGTGTGCAGTTTTCAGATTCATCACCTGCAGGAGCTGCTGTCTGCCAGCAATATCATTCCCGCCATCAATCAGGTGGAATTCCACCCGCTCTTGACACAGGAGCCTTTGCTGGCTTTTTGCAAGAAGCACCACATTCAAGTAGAGGCCTGGAGTCCGCTGATGCAGGGGAACTTTCGTTTCATTCCCAAGCTGTCAGAGATCGCGTTGCTGTACGGCAAGTCCGTTCCGCAGATCATTCTGCGCTGGAATTTGCAAAAAGGCGTCATTACGATTCCTAAGTCGACCCGTTCGGAACATCTGACCGAAAATACAGACATTTTCGATTTTCACTTGTCCCAAGAGCATATGCTTGCAATAGACGCCTTGAACCTGAATCAAAGATTCGGTGAAGATCCCGACCAGTTTCGCTTTCGGGATTGAAGCCTTTAATATAGATAACATCTGGCGGGCGATTGTATCGCTTCCGGATGGGCCTGCGTGAAAAGGCATACGGAAGTCGCGCCTCCGCCTGCCGACCAGCGTGTATGTCAATGTCAATTGGCTTAACTGCGACCGTGCCATACCTTTCATTAGAGAGCTGAGGATTCGCCTTTACAGCACAATCCTGCCACAACACTGGAGCGTCGGCTGGAACCTTGTTGTCCGCCGCTCATTGTTGCCCATGCAGCTCTTCATATGGCCCGGTCGTATGCCGCCGGTTGAACATTCTTTAATCTTTATTTAGGGACTATAGCACCGCCCCTCCGGTCTGCCATGGAGTCTGAGCCTGTGGACCATTAGCTATATTTCCTTTGCTTTTGTTGCTCTATTTAATATATATGTGTCCTTTATATGTATCCCTTATATTATATGTATCCTTTAATAGACTATACTGCACCTGTTTTATGCCTCTATATAGGCTGCTGAAACGGTACGGTACATATACGTACTGTACATATACTCCATGCTCACAGGCTCGTTGCTGCATGTAACAAAAGAGCTGTGCTTTCTCGGTGTGCCCAGATTCCATGATACAAAAATAGAGGACTCTTCAAGGCAATTGAAGAACCCTCCATATCTTCTTATCCCAGACTGCGGAACCATGTCAGCGAATCTTGATAATAAGGCTCATTTCCGTAATACTCTGTAAAAACCTCTTCAAAATCTGCAGTGAACTCCGGGGGAAACTTACGGCGGGCCCAGTTATACTGCGGCATAAGATAGTTTCCAAGCAACCGGTGCTTATCGCGTTTGACTGCTTCCTCACTCAGCCCGCTGCCGACAAAATGACCCAAAATGTTCAGATAGCTTCGGATAAAGACATCCCCCAGGGTGTATTCTGTGGGGTCATTGTCTGCACCTGTGAACATGGCGGAATTAATTATGGCAAACTTCGAGTTGATATTACACAGAATGGAAAATACAAAATAGAACTGAGCAAGGAAGGAATCGATGAAGCGCGTTTTGTCTTCAACCTTATGCCAGTCCGCGCGCCTCAGAATCAAAGATGTCATGAAGGTGGCATTAACACTGGCCTGGTCCAGGTAGAATTCGGCACCTTCACCGCGAATGATGTTGCCATCTCCGTTCAGCACATTAATATGGATGACTCCGCAATCAGCTTGCTGCTGGATGAAGGACAACAGCGGCCAGATACTGTCCTGCACAAAATAATTATCGTCTCCCTGCAGCTTGATGAACGCCCCTCGTGCCTCGTTCAGCACCTTTAATATATTACGGTCCGCCCCCAGGTTCTCATCGTTGCGAGAATAACGCAGGTTGGAGTATTTCTCCATATAACGCCGCACTACATCAGCTGTCTCATCGGGCGATGCATTATCAGACACATCCACTTCAATCAGCGGGGTATCCCCGATCTGGGAGAAAATCGACTGCAGACATTGATCCAGACAGGCAGCGCGGTTGTAGGTAGGAATACAGATCGACAGGAAGGGTTGGCTCCGGCGCTGCTCCAATAGCGCTCTCGCCGCCGCCTCATCGGCCGCAGCAGCCCAATCGCCCAGGTACGGCATGTAAACCCGGGTGATCCTGGCCGGATTCCCGGACACTTCACAATAATCGGGAATATCCTGCAGCACGATACTGTCCGGCCGGATAATACAGCCTCTACCTATACGCACACTGCCTTCCACGACCACGCCACTTTCGATGAGCGTACCTTCGCCGATGGTCAGCTCACCCGCCGGGCGATCCTCATAGCTCATGAGAAACGGATCCTCCTTCGCCTGAAACGGAATTTTATCCGTTATATATACATTGGGGCCAATCACGGCCCTGCCCTCCAGCTTAACGGAACAGGAAGCATCAATAACCGCTCCAGAACCGATGCGGCATCCGTCCCCGATCGAGAGCAGTGCGGGAGAAGCCTCATCCCTACCCTCGTTGGCCTGTGCAGTCAGCCAATAAGGAGCCTCCACCAGAACCTGACAGCCAAGCGTGATATGCTTTGCTCCTTTCACAACGCCGCCGGGCTGCACTTCAGTACCTTCCCCAACCACCTTGAATGTCGATTGCGGAATCGCCTCAGCCTCCTCTCTCTCTCTATCCCTCGAGTCCTGATAGCCCGGATCTCCTGCGGTCTGCTGCAAGCCTGCAAGCTCATAAAAATTCTGCTCAACGTTTTTCCCCACAAAATCCTCAGCCGTGTCCATAAACGTAACCGCCCCGTAACAGCGCCGGTTGTCGATGTACTGGGGAATCCCGGCTTTTCTTAACCTATCGCTAAAGATCACATAATCAAAACGGCCGCTTTCATCATCATATTGCACATATTGCAGAAATTCCTTGCGAATCAAATAAGTACTGTGAATGACATCCACCTGAATCAGGCCCCTGACCATTCCATAAAGAATACCAAAGTACTGGGTAGACGATTTAAAATAACCGCTTGCATCAGTCAGATGATGGAAATTGGAATAATGGCTTTTCGGTACTTCAGCAGTCTTCAATAACGGCCCGATCACCGGCACTTCGGCATTCAGCAAGCTTTCAATCGTATCCGGAGCAATGAAATTATCGCAATCCGCCACAAAATAGTGAGTGCCTCGATCCATCGCCCACTGTACGGATTCTTGTCTGATCTTTCCCAACACTTTAAGCTTGAGGGGATTCCAATTACGGGGTTCGTAATTCTGTACCGGCTCTTCCACATCACGATCGTCGAAATAGACTTCATGATAGGCGTCTTTAATCCTGTTGACCCATTCCTGCAAAATCTCTGCGGTATGATCATTGTTGTTGTTCGTGCGGATATAGAGATTGGTTCGGGAGGAAGGGTAAGTTTGCCGTTCAATCATATTTAAATATAAAGGTAATGTATGTGCCTTGTCCTTAGCCAATATAGCGATCGTTATCAATTCCTCAGACATGCAGCAAATCTCTCCTTATCAAGGGGATTTTTTCTTATTTCCCGTGAGCCAGGATGTCCCGGAGTTGGTGCAGAACTTCTTCATAATAAGGCTGATGGTTGAAATATACAGTGTAATAAGCCTCAAAATCGCTAACATCTGAGCCCAGATTATTCAACACGGAGTATCTAAGCAAGGGCATGACAGCCTCAAACAGATAGTTGGTCATCATCTCATCAATATCAGCCCTGTCCAGTAATCCGACTCCCTCGTACCGGCTCAAGGCCCGGTCAACGTTGCGGAAGCCTACCATTCCCATATTGTAGCCCTCCGGCGCTTTGCCGTTGTAAGAATACAGGTTGCGGCCCAGAATGCAGAATTTGGGATTGATGAACAGCATTTCGTACTGCCAATGAAACTGGGTAAGATATGTGTACTTCCATGTGCTCCGATTTTCCATAGCCATCCAGTCCGCACGCCGTAATGTGGTCTGTGTCATGTGAACCGCATTAAAGGAAGCGGATTTCAAGTAGGCTTTCATTCCCTCTCCGACACTATCCTTACGATGGGAGTGCGTATGAATCAGACTGCAGTCGGGATGACTATGCAAAGTGGACAGCAGCACCCGCAGCGTTCCCGGCAGAAAATAATCGTCGTCTCCGTGAAGCTGAAGGAACGTTCCACGCGCCATTTCCCCCGCCTGGATAATATTCCGGTCAAGGCCGATATTCTCTGAATTGCGAACATAACGTATATTGAGGTTCTGTCTCATAAAAGAGGCCGCCACGTCATGAGTTCCGTCGGGAGAACAATTATCCGATACAACGACCTCCACCAGATCGGTCGCTCCAATCTGGCTGAAGATGGAGTCCAGACAAGCGCGCAAATGCCCTTCCCGGTTATACGTGGGAATGCAGATCGACAGGAGCGGCTGGTTTTTGCGCCGGGCAAGCGCGGCCTCCGCCTCCTGCGGCGTGCTCACATCCTCCCAGGAGCATAGGGCTGGATCGTAGACGGCGGTGATGACCGCCGGATTACCGGCTACTCTGCAGGCCTCCGGCACATCCGAGACGACAACGCTGCCCGACTGGATAACCGCCCACTTGCCAATGTGAATGCTTCCGGCCACCGTGGCCCGTGCGCCGATGCGTACGCGTTCTCCAATCCGCAGCAAACCTTGGCTGGCAGGGACCAGATTCCCGGACACAGGAATTCCCGATATTTCTCCGGAGGGAACCGCATCGAACAGTGTGACATAAGGCCCGATCTCGACATTCTCTTCCATTTCCATGCCATTTGAAATGGAAAGCCTAAGCCCTGGTCCGCTGCGGCACCCATTTCCGATTCGGATTCTGTTCTCATTCTCTAGTTGTGTGAGTGGAGTTAACATATCTACGCCTCCCTATAAAAATTGCGGTATCTATTCAGGTTCTCATCCCATTCCCGGTAAGCCTGCAAGGAGGTAAAAATGCTGTTCAATGTTCTTCGCGGCAAAATCCTCGGCCGTATCCACAAACGTAAGCGCACCATAACAACGCCGATTGTCAATATACTGAGGAATCCCGGCCTTTCTCAACGTATCACTGAAGATCACATACTCAAAGCGATAGCTCTCATCGTCATACCGCACATATTTCAAAAAGTCCTTGCGAACTAAATAAGTGCAATGAACGACTTCGACCTGAATCAAGCCTTTGACTAAACCGAAAAGAATTTCATTGTATTGCTCGGAAGGTTTTAAATACCCGTTCTTATCGGTCAGATGATGATAATTGGAGTAGAGGGCTTCCAGCCCATCAGCAAGCCTCAATAAAGGCCCGATCACCGGCATCTTGGTATTCAACAAGCTTTCAATCGTGTCCGGTGCAATGAAATTATCGCAATCCGCCACAAAATAGTGAGTGCCTCGATCCATCGCCCACTGTACGGATTCTTGTCTGATCTTTCCCAACGCTTTAAGCTTGAGCGCGTTCCAGTCGTGGGGAGCGTAGTCCTGTACCGGCTCCTCGATATCGCTGTCGTCGAAGTACACCTCATGATAAGCGTCCCTCACCCGATCCGCCCAGTTTCTCAGAACCTCTGCAGTGTGATCGTTGTTGTTGTTCGTCCGGATATAGAGATTAATTCGGGAGGAGGGGTAAGTTTGCCGTTCAATCATATTCAAATACAGAGGTAAAGCATGCGCCTTATCCTTGGCCAGTATAGCTATGGTTAACAAATCCTGGGACATTCGCTGTTCTCTCCTTGTTTTAAGATGGGATACCGGTCGATCTTGTCAGATGCCTTAAGAGTTCGTTATCACCCCTAATATATGCCCAGGATAAGGAGATTGTTCCCTGCTTTTGTATGGCATTTTGAACCTCCCATGGCTAAAGCCACGAGATTCTTGGGTAGTCCGTTCTACTGAACAGAATTCGTACATGATGTACTACCAAGCTATCCCCGCAGTTCCTGCGGTTACTTCGCTAGTCAGACAGGAACAGGAGCCTTTTGCCTTCGGCAAGAATGTTCTTACTTGCATTGAGAGCTTGATCATGATGATGGTGGCATCCCGGGCATACCCACTCCCGCAGACGAAGATCTTCGACCTCATGATTGTGATATCCACAACATGAGCAAAGCTGAGAAGAGGCAAAGGTTCGGTCTACGGCAACGATCCTGCGTCCATACCACTTGGCCTTATATTCCAACATCACTCTAAATGGATACCAGGACACTTCGTCAATGGCTTTGGCCAGTTTGTGATTCTTCATCAGGCTGGACACCTGCAAATCTCCCATCGCAATCAGGTCGTGGTTTTTGACAATATGCGTTGAAATCTTGTGCAGATAGTCTCTTCGGGCATTGGCCATGCTTTCATGAATGCGAGCTACCTTTACCCGTTGTTTATTCCAGTTCGAAGAACCTTCCACACGTCTGGAAAGAATGCGCTGTTCACGAACGAGCTTTTGTGCCATGTTCCGCAGGGATATCGGATTCTCGAACACTTTGCCACTGGACAGGATCGCAAAATCTTTTAAACCAGCGTCAATGCCTACTTCCTGGTTTGTTTTTGACAGGGGCTTTACGTCTGTTTCTGCTAATAGCGAAACAAAGTATTGGCCCGAAGGATTACGTCTGATCGTGGCATTGATAATGCGACCTTCCACTTCTCTTGACTTGGCAAGCCTCACCCACCCTAATTTGGGGAGTTTCAACTTGTTGCCTTGGATCGAAATATTGCCATGGGTGTAATTGGTTTGATAGGACTGGACAGGATTCTTTTTGCTCTTGAATCGGGGGGCATTATTTTGTTTCTTGAAATATCGACCAAAAGAATCCGCCAGATTCTTTAGGGCATTTTGCAGGGAAAACTTATCCGGTTCCTTTAACCAGACGAGTTCTTGCTTCAATTTCGTTAATTTAGCGGAGCATGTGGCATACGATAATCCTTTTCCTGTGCTGCGGTAGGTGTCAATCCATAATCCCAAAAAGTGATTAAATACAAAACGGCAACAGCCTATTGTCTTGTGGATGAGAACAGCCTGATTCTGGTTGGGGTAGATGCGAAATTTATAGGCTTTATGTACAAGCATATTCCCACTTCACTTTCTGATCTTGAATGTTATCTTTTAAACCTTTAAAGATGAGGTTGTTCCTGAAATGCAACCCTTGTATCACCGGCCATCAGACTTGCCAGGGTAAAATACAGGTCCGCGTGCTTTGCATTTCCAGAGGATGCGTACAGCTGGCCGAGATCCCGGCATGTTAGATATGTCCCGTGTCCCGCTATGCTCGGATATCCCTCCTCGGCCGGACCAATTCGAAGCGCATTCCGCAATGTATCAATGGCCCTGCCGGTTTCCCCCAAAGCATCGTGGCCAATCGCACTTAAATGATACAAATCCGTAAAGCCGGGAAAACAGGCAATGCTTTCCATACAGGTATGAACCAGATCACGATAACGCCCCAGGTCTGCCAGAGTAATGAGCCTGTATTTGTGCCCACTGGCCAGTATCCCCTGTCCGGAATTTCCCGCCCTGCTCAAAAATTCATTAAAATGGTAGAGAGCTCCCTCCAGATCGTTCATTCTGTATAGCTCAACGCCCAGATAATAAAAATAATGCGGATATTCCGGATACTCCGCCACGGATTGCTGAAGCAGCTTTACATTGCGGCGGACTTTATCCTGATCAACTACATTTTGGGCCAGATAACCGTAATGATGAACATGAATATCCACCTGTCCGAGCTGTATATGAGGATCGAAATCCAGCATATTGGGCAGAATCTGTTCGTGAATCCTCCCTTCAAAGCGGTATTGCGGCCGGTTCCGCACCATTCGGTGCAAATAATTGTACTCCAGGCCGCCTCCTTCAAGATGGTTGCAGAACACAAATTGAATGCCCTCGACCCGCTGCTCACGGATCGCATCCCGGGTCAGCAGCTCCTTGAGTTTGTCTGCTTCATCTACATCCATCTCTTCGTCGGCGTCCAGCCAGAGGATCCAGTCCCCTGTCGCCTCATCGAAGCTCCGGTTGCGGGCGTCCGCAAAGCTGTCCTGCCACGGCATCTGAATGACCTTGGCTCCAAAAGCCTTCGCAATCGCAACCGTATCATCCGTTGATCCGGTGTCCACAATAATGATTTCATCCACAATTCTCTGGACACTGCCGAGACATTTCGGAAGATATGTTTCCTCGTTCCTCACGATCATGCATAACGAGATGCTTGGTTTATCCATAAGAACACCTCTTTACTGTGGATACATCCCTCGTTCAGGAATGTGTGATGTGCAGTCTCATATTCATCTGTCACTCCATTGTATTCCAGGATGGCCCGTCTCAGACCAACATAGAATTCATATGACAAGCCACAATTCTCCGGACGGCCTAAAAAAACACCCTTCGGAACGGCATAAGCGTCCGAAGGGCAACCAATAATGATGCTTGATTAAGCTAGCTTGATAACAGATACAGCAATATTGTTAAAGCTGGTGGTTATATTTCCTTCGCTAGTCAGTGTCAAATTACCGGTCGTTGCACCGCTACTCACAATAGATCCTCCAGAGAGATTGTAATTTTCAAGGGTTGGATCGGCAGGCGGGTTAGTTATGGCAACGTTTGATTGTGTTCCTATAATTGGCGAGCCATCCAGTCTGAGTGTTGCAGCATAAATTCCTGGAGTCGGTGTATACACATTCGTGTTATATGAAACATAATACTGCTGGTTCGGAGCTAGAGTGATCGTATCACCATTGCGATTAATTGCTGTTCCGTTTGTAGTATCATTATCAAGCGGTATAATACCGGCTGGCGCCACTATAGGACCAGCTGGAGTTCGGTTCGTCGTAGCAGTTAGATTGTTACTGGTCACTGTTGGGCCAGTGGCGCCGGTGACGCCAGTTTGTCCTGTTGCTCCCGTGGCGCCGGTTTCTCCAGTCGCTCCGGTTGCCCCCGTGGCTCCGGTTGCTCCGGTTTCGCCTGTCGCTCCCGTGGCTCCGGTTTCGCCCGTTGCTCCTGTTGCTCCAGTTTCGCCTGTTGCTCCTGTAGCTCCGGTTTCGCCCGTTGCTCCTGTTGCTCCAGTTTCGCCTGTTGCTCCTGTAGCTCCGGTTTCGCCCGTCGCTCCCGTGGCTCCGGTTTCGCCTGTTGCTCCCGTGGCTCCGGTTTCGCCTGTTGCTCCTGTAGCCCCGGTTTCGCCCGTTGCTCCCGTGGCTCCGGTTTCTCCAGTCGCTCCTGTAGCCCCGGTTTCGCCTGTTGCTCCTGTAGCCCCGGTTTCGCCTGTTGCTCCCGTGGCTCCGGTTTCTCCAGTCGCTCCTGTAGCCCCGGTTTCGCCCGTTGCTCCCGTGGCGCCGGTTTCTCCAGTCGCTCCTGTAGCCCCGGTTTCGCCTGTTGCTCCGGTCGCCCCGGTTTCGCCCGTTGCTCCCGTGGCGCCGGTTTCTCCAGTCGCTCCTGTAGCCCCTGTCTCTCCGGTCGCTCCTGTGGCGCCCGTATCGCCCGTCGCTCCGGTTTCGCCCGTCGCTCCCGTGGCTCCAGTTTCGCCTGTTGCTCCTGTGGCGCCCGTATCGCCCGTTGCTCCCGTGGCGCCGGTTTCGCCTGTTGCTCCTGTAGCCCCGGTTTCGCCCGTTGCTCCCGTGGCTCCAGTTTCGCCCGTCGCTCCTGTCGCCCCGGTTTCGCCCGTTGCTCCCGTGGCGCCGGTTTCTCCAGTCGCTCCTGTCGCCCCTGTCTCTCCGGTCGCTCCTGTGGCGCCCGTATCGCCCGTCGCTCCGGTGGCCCCGGTTTCTCCAGTCGCTCCTGTGGCGCCCGTATCGCCCGTGGCTCCGGTTTCGCCCGTCGCTCCCGTGGCTCCAGTTTCGCCCGTCGCTCCCGTGGCTCCAGTTTCGCCCGTCGCTCCTGTCGCTCCAGTTTCGCCTGTTGCTCCTGTAGCTCCGGTTTCGCCCGTCGCTCCCGTGGCTCCAGTTTCGCCTGTTGCTCCTGTGGCTCCAGTTTCGCCCGTCGCTCCCGTGGCTCCGGTTTCGCCTGTTGCTCCTGTGGCTCCCGTATCGCCTGTTGCTCCTGTAGCTCCGGTTTCGCCCGTCGCTCCCGTGGCTCCAGTATCGCCCGTTGCTCCTGTGGCTCCGGTATCGCCCGTCGCTCCTGTTGCTCCAGTGTCACCTGTCGCTCCTGTGGCTCCAGTATCTCCTGTCGCTCCTGTTGCTCCAGTGTCACCTGTCGCTCCTGTGGCTCCAGTATCGCCTGTCGCTCCTGTGGCTCCAGTGTCACCTGTCGCTCCGGTGGCTCCAGTATCGCCTGTCGCTCCTGTGGCTCCAGTGTCACCTGTCGCTCCGGTGGCTCCAGTGTCACCTGTCGCTCCGGTGGCTCCGGTATCACCCGTTGCTCCGGTGGCTCCCGTATCGCCCGTCGCTCCCGTAGCTCCAGTATCGCCCGTTGCTCCCGTAGCTCCAGTATCACCCGTCGCTCCCGTAGCTCCAGTATCACCCGTCGCTCCCGTAGCTCCAGTATCACCCGTCGCTCCGGTGGCCCCAGTATCACCCGTCGCTCCCGTGGCTCCCGTATCGCCCGTCGCTCCCGTGGCTCCAGTATCGCCCGTCGCTCCTGTAGCTCCGGTATCCCCTGTCGCTCCCGTGGCTCCGGTATCGCCCGTCGCTCCTGTAGCTCCTGTCGGGCCCGCTGGCCCTACAAGATTCGTAGCAGCCAAAGCCGTTTCCAGTTTGTTGCTCAGCACCCAGTCTTTATTGATCGTTTCTTGCAACGTTTTCCGAATGCTTTCATTAACTGCCAATAAATCGCTGATGGAAGCAACCGGTGCTGACACACCAGGCAAGGTCCCCAGCACATATTGAAGCTTCTCGCCTTCAGCATTCAATATATGGCTGAGTCCCAGTTCTTCCATAGCTATGGAGGCAACAATTAAAGATATAGCATCATCTCTTGATACAGTGATCGTTGGCGTAATATTCGGCACATTGGATTGAGACACTTCTATCTCCCCTTTCGGTTCTGATAGTCTAATATATTCCAGCCCTAATTCAACAGTGTTAAGGCACTCGTCCGATTTCGGCCGATTTTGGAAAAATAGATGGAAAGGAAATGGGGAAAGAAGGCGCGCCCGCTATTGCGCCGTGTCAACAAGCCTGACCGCTTCGTAACAGCACCGATCGTTTTGACGACAAAAAGTCCACACCTATATGCTGCCGATGTGGCGGTTATGCCTGCCAGGGGGGATTTTGCTTGTGCCGGCTATGGTCTGCCTTCTGCGTTTGGCGTCCGACCTTCTTGTATAAATTGATAAACGCTTGTGCCATTAAACGAATATCAGGTTCATTCAGTTCAACACCGTATCCTTTCGGTCTGATGCTGTTCTTATGCTGTACCGGTTTCCTGTGTTCCCCCATGATGCTGCCCCTCCCCTTGTGTGGTAATACAGTGTATGAGGAGAAAGGCTGTCCAATTCCCTGGCTGCCTGAATTGCCGGTTGTTCCCCGAGGACAACAGTTGGGTCGAGTTTATGAGTCCGAAATCACTGTTGATTTATCTTCTAAAAGCTTCAGCAAAACGTTCTTTGATGAACTGACTGTTTTTCAGTCAGAGGGTTACAGCCGAGCAATTATAGAAAGACCCTTTTGGTTCCTTCACATACCCATAGTCCTCCTCCCGCACTTTTGAACTGGGTTAGTATGGGAATCCCAGGCTCCAAAATTACGTTTAAACAGCACCAGTTCGTGCCCAAGATCAAGCAGGATATCATACATTCTTTCCCGTACTCGTCTTAGCGAATCTTGGGCAACCGAGCTAATAAAAATCTTGGTTTTTGTGGACAACGCGAACCTCACATTCTATCACAGTTCGGCGAGTCTGGTAGCCAGAGTGAGGTTGGTGTGTTGTCTGGTGCCTTTCCATACAGCTTTGCACGATTATCCCTTTTGCTCAGAATGCGGGAGTTGAGGGTTGGAGGGCTAGAGGAAGAAACGATGTGGCAGAAGTT
This sequence comes from Paenibacillus enshidis, assembly GCF_042136365.1. Lineage (NCBI taxonomy): Bacteria > Bacillati > Bacillota > Bacilli > Caryophanales > Paenibacillaceae > Paenibacillus > Paenibacillus enshidis. Next base: position 42,908 of record NZ_JBHHMI010000024.1, read on the forward strand.
GCTGTACATGGGTGTGGCGATTCCGGCGCGCTGACTGATTGCGTGACTGGATCGGTGTGGGTCAGCATGAACGAGGACATCGGAAACATTCGGGTTCAAGCGACAACGAGGACCCGGGCCTTTTATGTTTTCGGGTCCTTGCTCCTCTCCCTTGTCCTAAACAGCGTAACAACAGGCATTTTTCGTGCCTCCGTTGGATCTGTTATTTTCTTTAACGTGCCTAAAGTATTTTCGGCCGCCGGGTCGCTGTTTTTTGTACCTGATCCAACGGGATAATCGTGCAAAGTCACCGGACAGCGAGTCACACGCCTTGCCATGATCGGTTATTGGCTTGACTGTCAAGCACGGATAATTCGGTGGAGTCCATAAAATGAGTTAACTTAACTTTCGCAGCATGAAATCGGCAAACACACAGTAATATTCACGGGTTTATAAAGAAGAGCGGCTAGATACTTAAAAATATTCAATGGTATAACTGAAGGGATGGACTTGACGTTCCGGGTTCCGGGTAGACAGCTTCCGGATTTCCTCTGGCATGGTCCTCATATAGCGGATTCGTTTGACAAACTGCTTCAAGGTCTCGTTCTGTTCTTCCGCCGTCTGGTATTGAAACTCCTCCAGCATCCGGATCGTATGCATCAGGCGGTTCGCAGAAGGTTGCTCATTCAAATCCCGCATTTGCTGCAGCACCTTCTCCCTGGTTTCCAGCAGCATTTGACTTTCTTCCGCCAAGGCTTGTCTTTTGCTGCTGAGCTCTTCGTGCGAGAAAATCCCGGACGGTGCCAGCCGTACAAGGTTGGACTGCTGCCGTTCGATTTTCTGAAGCTGGGCTGCATTCCGTGCCAGAGACTCCTGGAGGCCGGCGGAGATTTGTTCATGCTCTTGCTGCAGCAAATACAGAAGGTCGGCCTCAAGCCGCTGCTTGTAGGCCTGAATCTTCATGACCACTTCTTCTTCGAGGAACTCCAGTCGTATTCCCCGGTTATAGCAGTTCTCCATGCGATCAGGCAAAATATAACCGCAAGGCTTGAGCGTATATATCCCGTGCTTTTCCTTGCGGATGACCAGCTTTCTGCCACATATCCCGCAGAACAGCAGGTCTTTGAGCATCGTAACTCCTGTTTTGCCGGCCTGCTTCTCACGGGTGAGGATGGTCTGCGTACCGGGTTCCGCATGTTTCTGATTGACCTGCTCCCACTCCTCCGGCCGAATGATGGCGGGATGGGCATGATCCGTGATGATTTTATCCATTACCTCATATCTGTACTCCCCGTTTTCTCTGACCCGTTTGTAATTCTGAAAGACCACGGTTCCCTTATACACGGGATTCTGGAGGATCCTCTTGATGGTTGAGGGCCAGTATGTATCCGACCGTGACGGCTTATGGCCTTCGCGCTGCAAAATGTTCGCAATTTTACGGCTGCCAAAGCCTTCTTGATGCAGCCTGAAAATGTACCGTATCAGCTCGGCCTCGGGTTCGTGGATTTCAAGTCTCCTCGTTTCCGGATTCCGTCTGTATCCGTAAGCAGGCTTGCCAACCACATATTCTCCCCGTCTGGCGCGCTGAATTTTATTGAGCTTGTTCCTGCGGGCCATCATCTCATATTCCAGTATGGCGAAGAAAGAGCTCACATCGTACAGCAGCCGATCCTCCTGTGAGTTGGCCAGGTCAAATGTCTGGGAAGGGGTGATGATTTTAATCTCATGTTCGATGCAAAGCTTCTTGATCTGCTGCGAGACTACTCCGTTTCGTGAAAGACGGTCCAGTGACACCGCAAAAATGGCCTGATAGCGTCCAATATGGCCGATCAGCTTCTGCAGCTCGGGACGCGCTTCCAGATTGTGCTTGCCTCCGCTCACAATTTCCTCGTATAGCTCGAATTTGTAATTGTTTTCAGCACAGAAGCCCTGCATGAGTTCGCGATGGTTCTGCAGCGTATCTTCGTTCTCCCCCTTATCCCGTGATATACGCAAGTAGGTTGCTCCAAAGATCCCGGTTTCTTCATTCATGGTGTTTGCCTCCCAACTGTCCCTTTCCGGTTCGCCCTGAAGCTCATTCGGGGCTTCAAAAGTACTCAATCGTGTAGCGGAACGGATATTGCTCACGTTCACGGGTTCTTTCATGCAGAGCCTGGATTTCGTCAGGGAATACCCTTGTATAATTGATCCGCCGGATGAACTGCTTCAAAGTGATGTTCTGCTCTTCAGGCGTTTGGAAGGGAAATTGATCGAGCAAAGTCAGGATAGCTTTCACCTGCTCCCGCGCGGAGAAGGCCTCAAACTCCCGTATGTGCTGCAGAACTGTCTCCTTCATCTCCCGCAAAGCATTCTCTTGGTCCAGCAGACTTTTTTTCATGTCCTTTAACTCATCGTCTGGGAAAATCGCTTGCGCTGCAAGCTCCAGCAGATTGGCTTGCTGCTTCCTGTTTTCATTCATCTCGTATTCCAGGTGAACGAGCTGTTCCCGGAGTTCGGAGCACGGATTGAGCAGCTCTTGCCGCTTCAGAAGCCACAGTTCCCGCCGCAGCCGCTGGCGGTATGCCTGGATCTGCAACAGAATTTCTTCTTCCAGGAACTTCAGTTTCATGCCGTGATTCCCGCACGGATCCCCACTGTCCGGCAGCAGGTGCTCGCAGCGCCTGATGAAGAAATGAGCTCTGTTTCTTTCTTTTTTGATGACAAGCTTCCTGCCGCATACTCCACAAAAGAGCAGATCCTTCAGCATGGCGGTGCCCGACTTGACAGCGGCTTTCTCGCGCAGGATCATAGCCTGTTCGCTGCGCTGCGTACGTTCCCGGTTGGCCTGCTCCCACTCTTCGGGAGGAATGATGGCCGGATGGGCGTTGTCCGTCATGATCACGTCCGACACTTTGAAGGCATACTTTCCGTTCTCCTTGACTCGTTTGCGGACGTGCATGACCAGACACCCCTTGTAGACCGGATTTCCAAGCATCCTTCTCACAGTGGCCGTCGCGAAGCTGTGGCCAAGCTGGGGTTTATAACCTTCGCTGTTGAGCATGTCGGTAATCTTTCGCACGCCCAAGCCTTCGCTGTGAAGCTTGAAGATATAACGTACAACCTCTGCTTCCGGTTCATGGATTTCCAGTTTACGGGTGAGATGGTTTCTTCTATAGCCATAAGCGGGTTTCCCGTTGACATACTCCCCGCGCCGGACCCGCTGCGTTGTATTGTATTGGTTCCTGCGTCCGATCATTTCGTATTCCAGCGTGGCAAATATGGAGCTTACATCATACAGCACACGGTCTTCCAGGGAATTGCACAAATCGAAGGTCTGGGAGGGGGTGATGATCTTGATACCATTTTCCATACACAGTTGCCTGATTTGCTGGGATATCAGTCCGTTCCGCGAAAGCCGGTCCAGTGACACGGTAAAAATCGCCCGGTATTTTTCTATATTCTTCAGCAGCCGTTGCAATTGCGGTCTTTCTTCAAGCTCGTACTTCCCACCACTTACAATCTCTTCATAGGTTTCGTAGCTGTACCCGTTTTGCCGACAGAACGATGCCATGATTTCGCGATGATTCTGCAAGGTATCCTCGTTTTCGCCTTTATTCCGTGAAATTCGCAGATAGGTTGCTCCGAAAATCGTTGCGGTTGTATCGTTCATAGGTGGTGTACAACCCCCTTTATAATGTCGCCCGAAGCTGCCGGGTCGATCTATTTGCAGCCACTGTGCTCACGAAAATAGAGGGCTTCTCCAGTGCATGTTGAAGAAACCCTCCAGGTATCCCTGTCTTAATCATTCTCCTGAGGTTCTTCCTTGCTGCTGCCGGCCGGGTCCAGATTCGGGGTGTAGGGAGGTAAAAAGATAAGTGTCAGGCGCGGATTTTTTCGCAAATAAGGTTCGAAGCCGTTTACATGCTCCAGCCGGTTAAAGCCCATTACCGCAAACAGAGCTCCTGCAGGGTGATCGCGCAAAGCGTTCTTCAGAAAACGGATGCCGTCCAAAAAGCGCAGTTTCCCTTGACCCTCATGGGTGAACACGTTCCAGCTGTCCGATTTTTCAAGGTACCGGCCATGCTGGAGAAGATAATAGGGGAGCATCAGGGACTGGTCTTCGTACACAATGCGGCCTTTCCCGGCATGCTTGATCATGGACTTAAGCGTCGGAAACGTCACTCTTGTACAGCGTATATCCGTAATCGGATCAGCTGAAACGATCGTAAAATTCGCTTTCGTAGAATGGAAGCCCCAGCGCTGAAGCAGCTTGCTTATGCCCCGTTTGCTGTAGGACTGGCCATACTCCCTCATGATCCATTGCTTGATGAGATTGTTGTTCCAGCAATAATAATCGCCCAGCCCCACATCAAGCGGACGTTTGCGCGCCAGCAATGCCTTCAATTCGGCCTCTTGTGAAGCGCTAAGCTTGCGGGTAAGCGTGGCATAATAGGCTTCGCTCAGCCCATCGATTCCTTTGCTTTGATAAATGTCAATATAACTCTTGACCGTCTGTCTTGTACGCCCCAGCGACCTGGCGATGGACGTGAAATTTTCCCCTTCAAGATACAGCTTTACAGCCAGATAGCGCTCGTATATTCGACGATTATCCGTATTGTCCATCGCTTGGGTCAGCGCTTGCAATTCAATATCCTGATGTTTCACGTTTTCGACAACCTTCCGCTGCATAAATAAACCCATCCCCTGCCCAGGGACAGACTTGCGACTTGCTGGAAATGCGAAATGGATACTCTTCTGACACATATATATGCCTTACAAAAAGGAGTTATAACCAAAAACAGACTACTGAGGCGCCCTCAATAGTCCATTTCCGAGTGATGATGATCCATCTTAGGGCTGCTGCCGTTCTGTGCGGGCCTGTGGCTGCATATACATATATATGTGCATGGAAATCACTGGCTGATCATAAAGATGGACAGATGGCCTGCCGTGTTGCCTGCGATCGCACTCTGCAGGTAGCGTTCCGAATCGGAGCGGTTCGAGATGCTGATCCGGTCTCCTGCGTTCAGATAACCGACTCTGCTGGAGGAAAGGATGCCGTAGCTCGCATAGGTCGACGACCCGCTGTAAGGCTGGTCATTGATCAGCAGCGAGAACAGTGATGGCGATGGCTGCGACGGGCCCAGCGAGACATTCCATTCCATATAGTACATTCCAGGATTGTGGATGATGACCTCATCTTCATTATAGGTCATATCCGATACATCGCTTTCTGTCGGCAAGGTGAGATACACTTTACCGCAGCTTGGCACACACTGGTTGCAAATGCAGCAGTTGCAATGGCACTTTCTGCAGCAGCATTTTTTGCATTCGCATTGTCCTGGAGGCCCTTGCGGACCCTGTGGACCTGCCGGACCTTGATCGCCTTTCGGACCTTGATCGCCTTTCGGACCTGCTGGACCTTGCGAGCCTTCTGGACCTTGCGGGCCTTCTGGACCTTGCGGGCCTTCTGGACCTGCTGGACCTGCTGGACCTTGCGGACCTATTGCACCTTGTGGACCTATTGGACCCTGCGGACCTGCTGGACCCTGCGGACCTGCTGGACCTGCTGGACCTTGCGAACCTGCCGGACCTGCTGGGCCTGCTGGGCCTTGCGGACCTGTTGGACCCTTGGCGCCATTCGCGCATTTCACAAAATTCTTCAATGAATCCATCTTGTTCTGAAGAACCATTTCCGTCTTCATCACTTCACTAAGCGTCTCGCGCACATTACAGTTCAGTGCTGTAATTTCATCCAGACTCGGCGGTGGATTGAGGCCGCCTCCCGGCAGCGTGCCCAACGCGTACTGAATCTTCTCTGCTTCGGCATTGATGATATGGCTCAGCCCAAGCTCTTGCATGGCGATCGATGACAATATCAGGTCTATTGCTCCGTCTCTTGTAAGAGAAATGTAAGGTGTAATATTGGGAATGTTTGCCTGCGACATTTTTACACATCCTCTCTCTTGCGATAACTTCTTAATCCGGCGGGGTGGGTTAAGTCCTAGGATAATGTATGTAGCTTTTGCTGAATGTGTTATTGATTTTTATTTATAAGAGGGGTAATAGTACAAGTGGAGCAGCTTATATACTAAACCATCGATAGTAGCGTTTACCCTATGGGGAGGTGAAGCCATTTACGTATCATTGCGACCATAACACATTTTAAGGAGGAATTTACCTGTGTCTTATCCTACTATTCCGAATATCACCCCTACGATCACAGTCGACCACAGCGGTGCCGTCAACCTGCTGCTCGTGTCCATGGCGATGGAAGAAATCAGCCTCAGCCATATCATTAACGCCGAAGCCGAGAATATCCAGCATGTTGTCGGCACTCTGCATGGAACAGGCACAGCCGCCTCGATTGACGACATCCTGAAGGTCAGCAAGGGTGTGCGCCAGACGCTGACAGAGGTCGTTCGCAAGGAACTGCTGCTGCAAATGAAGCTGGAAACCGTGCTGTCCAGCATCTCTCCTGGCTCAAACGAAACCCCGACTTATCCGCCTGACCCAACATCAGGTGAGGGTACATTTAACACTACATACCGTTAATCGTCCTGTCCCGACGATCATGTTCAACATAACAATGATTTTACACGACTGCCAACGAAATGGTCGCTGGCAGTCGTTTTTTTGTCTGTTGAAGCAGATTTGAAAAAATGTCCAGCGCGGCAAGCACCTCGTGGGCGCTTCCACACGCTGAACCTTTATTCAAGAGTTACTCACTTTCTAGGTTATACTATGCTTTCTCAATCTCCGGTGTGCCTTCTCCCCTGACAAAACGCGAGCCCAGTACACCCATGAAATATTTGCGGTTATAGAGCATGCTCGGATGCTGCGGGTTGAAGGCCAGCGCTTTCTCGTTATGCTCGCTGGCCAGCTCTTGCTGCCCAAGCTTGTCATAACAGAGGCAAATCTGCAGATGAGGATACCAGGTGGTGATCATCCTGCTGGTCATCGCCATCGATTCCGCCGACACCTCCATTTGGTACGCTTGCTTATACCAGTAGATGGCCACCTGATGATGGCCCAAATGCAGAAAGATATCGCCCAGATTAGAGCAATATTCCGGCCTTGGCGCATCATACCACAGCGACCGGCTCATAGCGGCGACAGCTTCTTGATACCGCTCCATTCTATTGTAGCAATCCCCCATTTTCAGGCAGGCCTGGATGTTATCCTCCACCCACCCTTGCCTCGTATCCAGAAATTTGTTGTAGTATTTAATTGCTTCCTCGTTCCGTCCGTTATCGCGCAGCTCATTGCCGAAATAGTACAGATCGCGCGGCGTGAACTGCTCCCCCCTTCGTTCCCGGGCCAGATAAATTTTCAGATTGCGGTCTGTATGCGGCTTATCCTTAAAATGAGCCACCGCCACATCGCTATTGAGCATAGGTCCGTCCGTGATCAGCAGCTCATGCACCGGCCCCTCCCACTTGAAATTGCGGGATCTGCGCACCAGCCGGAATCTGCGCATACTGAACGTCACGTTGCCTGAAGCGTCGAAGGCCAGATTATACGGCATGGTCACCCGGTCAATCTCCGGAGCCAGGGTACGCTTCAGCTCCTTTAATTTCTTCACACTGGCCTCGTCGATCACATCATCGGCATCCAGCCACATGATGAACTCCTTCGTCGCCTTGCTGAAGGAAAAATTGCGGGCGGCGGCGAAATCGTCGACCCATGTAAAATCATAGACATGCTCCGTATATTTCGCGGCGATTTCTTTCGTGCGGTCGGTCGATCCGGTATCCACAATCACAAACTCGTCCACTGCTTCCCGGATGGCGGAAAGGCAGCGGTCCAATCCTTCTTCTTCATTTCGCACAATCATACATAAGCTAATTGTAATCATCGTGACTCTCCTCTTCAGTTCTCTGGGGCAGATCCGGCTACACCCAGATTCTGCAGCGCTTCCCTGGCCTGCTCCATCGTATCCGACAGCTCCAGCGATTTGCGGTAGGCCTGCTCCGCCTTGGGCAGATTCTCCATCAGCTCATAACAGCTGCCGATATAATACCAGGTCAGGAAGCTGCCCGTTCCGACCATGGTCAGATAGGAAGGATGATCTTCATCCAGCGTGAGACAATACTCGAAGGTTTCGATGGCCTCGGTAAATTTTTGCATGCTCATCAGAATGACACCTTTATAAAAGTGCAGGTCTACATAGTCCGGATACAGCTTGATGGCCAGCTCAATGCCGGGCCACCCGCCCTCATAGCTGCCAAGGGCCATAAGTATGGAATACTTCAGCTTATAAAATAAGGAAGGCGGTTTTCTCCGGGATTTCAGAAAGCTTGCAATCGATACATTCACCCGTTCAAAGGCTTCAGCTAACTTCTCGCTGCGGTAGAGCTCGCTTGCATAATGATAATCGAGCCATGGATCATGGTTTTCGGCCTCCAGCGCTTTTTCCAGCAGCCGCAAATTCCGTTCTTTCTTGCCTTTCTCTTCGACGGTTTCTTCCAAATAACCGTAGTGATGCAGGGTCACGGGCAGCATAAATACGGAATTCCTGGGCAGGTCCAGGGCCTCGATATCCAACTGCTCATGAATCGCCCCCGCAAAACGCAGCTGCGGATCGTTACGGAACAGGCGGTATTGATTCATAATATGGGAGCGGTCATAGCTCACCGGGAAGGTTCCATAATAATTCACAACCTTGATCCGGCCGAAGAAGCACTCCTGTTGTGAAAGGACGTCCCGCAGATGCTCCCTGCCCTCTGCATCCACCTCTTCATCAGCATCCAGCCAGAGGATCCATTCTCCCTTGGCCTGCTCCAGTCCGTAATTCCGCGCATCCGCAAAGCTGTCGTTCCATTCGAAATCATGGACGGCCGCTCCAAACTCCTGCGCGATCTCTTTCGTCCGGTCTGTTGACCCGGTGTCGACGATAATGATTTCATCCACCACGCCCTTAACGCTCTCCAGGCATCGCGGCAGCCACTTCTCTTCGTTCTTGACGATCATACACAGGGACAACAACCCTTCTTCTATCACCTGTACTTCACGCTCCTCTCCCGATCAGGATGGTTTCTCGACCGTAACCCCGAATAGTATGGTCGACAATTTACGGGCCGCCAGATCGCGCTTGATCATATAACGCTGCGCGATAGGCGCTAAATACTCATTTTTGTTCAAACCATCGCAGAAATCGACGGTAATCATGTCCGGACTGCCTTCCGTTGACAGCTTCAGCGCACGCAGGATGCGAATGTCCTTGTCTGACAGCACATCGCCCTGATATAACCACAGCACGTATTCGGACTTCATGTTTTCAAAGGCGTCGTAAGCGGTGTGGATCTTGTTGCCAGCCTCTGTCAAGGAATAAAATTCAGCGGAATAGGACCGGGCGATGTCACTGGTGGAGTCTGTGGAGCCCAGATCGACCACGATGGTTTTCTCCAAATCATTCGTCAAGGATTCGAGGGTCCGGGGTAAAATGCCTTCCGCGTTCATGACCACCAGACAGGCCGCAACGGAGATCTCCGGCTGATAAATAAGCTGATGAATATTGCTCCCCCATTTCCGGGTTGCGATCTCGGCGTTCCGATGCAGCAGCTGCGCAAGGTTGCTGCCAGGAAGCTCATTCTGGGTTGTCGCATGACCGACATGATGGATGAAGGAGTCCAGCGCCACCCGCATGCCGTATCCGCTGCGAAGAAGCCTCAGACTCAGGTCATCGTCCTCGTAATTGCCGAGCCCGTATATTTCGTCGAACAGACCGACTTCCTCAAGCACAGACCTTTTGGTCAGCAAACAGAATCCGACAAGTCTGCGGACCTCGGAATAGATGCCTGCATAGATTTCCTGATGCTGTCTCGAAAAGTCGTCCAGCCCCTCCAGTGTGCTGTACGACACACTGACCTGCTGGTGACCGCTGGAGTAGTTGGTCACAGGGCCGACCATGCCGATTCTGGAATCATCATTCAGCGCCCGCAGCAGATGGGTCATCCAATTCTCGGTCACCACCGTATCGTTGTTCAGAAACATGATGTAATCTCCGCTTGAGCGCTCAAATCCCTGATTGCATCCCCTGGCAAACCCCTTATTCTCCCCGTTCTCAATAAGATTCACATCCGGCTGCGAGCGCAGATAATCCAGTGTCCCGTCCGTGGAGCCGTTATCGACGAGAACTAGCTCATACGGCTCCCGAGTGTGGCATCGAATGCTCTCAAGACACGCCTGGGTCAGCGCCAGCTGATTCCGGGTTAAAATTACAATACTGATCAGAATAACATCGCCCCGCTTTCCTGGTTTATCCGTATGCTTGCACGCAAAATCATGTGTACGGAGACTTCTCTGCCGGTTCCCCTATATTTATAAGCGCGATGCTGCGGAAGGATGCCTGTTGACAAGACATTTCATTTAAAAAGGACCAGGGACAAAGACCGCCCTTCTCTTTTTCAGGGGATCGTGGTCTTTATCATGTTTCCTTCACATAGAATGAACCAGCTTTGAATCCGGATAGAAAGGTTGAGTGGACATGGAATTATTCGACAAGGCGGATCGCCTGGGCATGACATGGGTCTCCAACACGGAGGGACACAGCACGCTGCTCCATATAGAAGATCTCAGCTACTGCATCGTACGGGCAGTTCTGATCTGGTATTCCGAGCAGCCAGCATCCGCAGTGGAGATTGTGACAGGGAGCGACAGACTGACGGTGGAGCTGGAATCCGTATTTCAGGACAGATCCACCGGGCGTTATGTTCATATGAAGGACATTACATTCTTTGTACAGATGAACTCTGATTCTGAATATTCCATTACCCCTAAATCCGGTGATCCCGACTCGCTGGTCTGGCATCTTCCAGTCATCTACAACTGCCCCTTCCTTCCGCCATGCCATCTCTCGCTTCATGTTCAATCGGAGCCGGAGGCTCCGTTATGGGAGTCCTGGTTGGCCGGGCTGCCAGAAATTACGACCAGCCTGTCCCTGGCCTCCGAGCTGCATGTACTTGAAGGAACCACACATCAGACCTACCCGGACACCTTCGCACTGGAAAAGGGCCTGAAAAATCAGCCGTTATACCCCCGTGTGCGTAACGAGTCGCCTCATCCCTACCTGATCGCCCAGCGGGTGCTGGGTCGGGATGCTGTAATGAAGCTGGATCAATCTGCGGACCATGACGTTGTCAAGCTGGGAGACATCGTCACCAGCCGGACGGTCATCACCAATACCGGTTCGACGACCTGCATGTATGTCCAGTACCGGACCACATTGCCGCAGTGCGCCCGTCTGGTGCCGGGGAGCTTTATCATCAACGGGATTCATGTCCCGCTGGAGACGGATGCGATGAATGTCATTACGGTCATTCTGCGAAATATGCCTGTCGGGGACTTGCTGGACGTCTCCTTCCGGATGGACATCCATGAGGAGTCGGAAATCGAAAAGTTTTATATGAGCTCTGTGCTTGATTATCATCTTGAGCCGGTTGACAACCGCTTGCTGATCGGCAACCAGCCCAGCAATGTGGTGGAATTTATTTGGGGGGGATAAGTGGGGAGAAGGACTACAACTGCGACTGCAGTCAAATGGAAGAGAGGGGCAAGCCCTGGGCTTGCCCCTCTCTTTTTTCCGCTGGATCATTCCAGTTCTGCAGCCGGCTGCAATTCTCCTGATCTCGCAAGCTTGTTCAGGCTTTGCCGGATATGCTCACCTTCCGCATGTCCGGGCGCCGGGGCGGAGCCGGGTATATTTCTGGCTATCACCCATTTTCCACTCGGGGTATGGAAAACCTCAATGGTCGCATCCATTCCGGTATTATATACAACCAGTATTTTCCAATCACCCTCGACTCTTGCCATATCAAACCAGTTTTCTGAAATCGCCAATTGGCAGGAATAGTACAGGCCCTCAAATTCAATGCCGTTGGCTGTAACAAGCCCCATGCTTACATTTCTCAATACAATCATTCCCTCTCTGATAGATTATATTAAGAATGTATTCGGGCTTGGCCGGTTTATTCCAAATATTTGAAAGAATGAACTCTAACATATTTGGCAGCAGCTTGTCAGGAAAATGAATACATTTATTGTAAATTGATGCGCTTACATTACATGTCATTGTTTTTTTTGAATATTATGGTTTATGGGAAACTATTGTGCTAGAATAGGAGTATGGTCCTGCACCCTGCAGCATTATAGGTAAGACCAAGCGCTTATAGATAGAATCTCATTTTTGGCGTGGCTGTGCAAGGGGAACAATTGAATAACAAGTCCATACATATGACATCCGTGCTGATTGCAAAATTGGAGCGGGTGTTTTTATTTTCCATCTTGGTAACCGGATTTCCTTCTTGAACCGGTTTTTTACATAACGGTATTTTGGCCTGGACCATTTTATACTTAAGGAAGGTGAACACGATTGCCGGCAGGAACTATCGAAGCGGACAAGGAGTTTTTGCAGAAGGTTTTCTCGGAAAACTTCTGGTTTCTGATCCCTGAATATCAGCGGTCCTACGTGTGGAAAACGGACAATATCATCGAGCTGCTGGAGGATCTGTATTTTGCATTTATTCATAAGCCGGATAAGGATTACTTCCTGGGAACCTTGGTGTTAAAAAGATACAACATGAGCAGCTTCCCTGAATACGAGGTATTGGACGGGCAGCAGCGGCTAACCACCCTCTTTATCATGCTGGCTGTTCTCCGGGATATCATCAGCAATCAGCAGTTTAAGAACACACTGCAAAAAAAGATTTATCAGGAAGAAAACATTCTGGAGAACATTCCATCCCGGTCCAGGATTACTTACAAAATCAGGGATAATGTGGAAGGGTTTATTCACGGGTTTATCATCCAGCCGGAAGGCACGACACAAACGGCTGCACTGAAGTTGTACGCGGACAGCAGCAATGACAACCTGTCGATCTCGAATATGGCTAACAGCGCACTGGTTATGCGTGAGTTCTTCCTGCGGCAGAAGCAAACAGGCAGCCTGGAGGAGTTTCTGAAGTTTGTCTTTAACAGGGCCCTCTTCATCTACGTCTCCACGGAGAATACGGAGGATGCGTTCCGGCTGTTCACGATTCTGAATAACCGCGGCATCCCGCTGACCAACGCCGATGTCTTGAAATCGCAGAACATTGGGGCGTTGCCGACGGAAAGGGAAAAGAACAAGTATGCGAAAATATGGGAAGAAATCGAAGGCAAGCATGGACATGATTTTGACCGTTTCCTGCAATTCTTAAGGAGCATTCTGGTTCAGGAAAAGGCCCGGGCCAATCTGCTGGAGGAATTCAACGACAAGATCTATCACCTGGGCTCTTCGCAGCTCCCCCTGCTCCGTTTAGGGAAAGAAACGTTCGATTTTGTTAACAAATATAACGACATCTATGAACAGATCATTGAGCTGCAAAACGAGCATTTAAACAACAGTATTAAGAATCTGCTGACCATCATGAAGATCGGCTTCCGTTCAGAGGAATGGGTGCCCCCATTGATGCACTACTATGCCAAATTCGGTCTGGGCCGGCTGGGAGAATTTCTGAAGAAGCTGGAGTACAAATTCACCGGCGACTGGGTATGCGGCGTGACGCCCACCACCCGGCTGGAGGCTATGAATAACATTTTGAAAGCCATTGACCAAACCCCGGAAAGCCGTCTGCATGATCTGCTCGGCAATCCCGCCCTTTTCAAGATTGATGCAGAGGAGTTCAGAAGAAACATCCAGGGAGATGTGTACAAAAAGCAATACACCCGGTATTTGCTTCTGAAGATCGAATTTTTGTCGGGAGACAACACGGTGCATTTATCCAATTACCAGTACATTACAGTGGAGCATGTACTGCCACAAAATCCGCCAAGAAACAGCCAATGGGTCAAGGACTTCAGTGAAGCGGACCGGAGATATTGGACAAACCGGCTCGCTAACCTGGTGCTGATCAGCCAGAAGAAGAACAGCGCTTTAAGCAACCAGGATTTTGAGAAGAAGAAGACCATTTATTTAAAAAACAGAATTGACGCGTTCCGGGCCAACAAAATATTCATCGAGCAAAATTCGACCTGGACACCGCAAGTGCTAAGGCGAAGGCAGGACGATCTGACGGTTCTGCTGATGAACTCTTCCTGATCAACAAGCAAGAGGGGCGGATGGATATTCGCCCCTCTGCTAAATTAAACGATTTACCCTAATAATGTACGAAGCTTCTCATCCAGCATTTGAAATGCTGCCTTAAGCTTCTCTTTGGGCATTTCCGCATACCGGTCCCCGATGCTGACCTCATACTGGCATGAAGTGTCAGCAGCAGTGAGATAACCGGTCAGGCCGACCCCTGTCGCTTTATAAATCTCCACCAGCACAGGCTCAAGCTTCTCCTTCGGCACATGGGCATGAACATGAAACATGTTGGATACAGGCACCTCCGGAAGAGTGGTTATGCCATGACACTCGTTGTACAAGGCAGCCAGTTCCTTGGCTTCACGGTAATATTGCTGCATTTTGTCCTGCCGCAGGTTGAAATAATAATCAGCACTCAGGATATAAGGATACAGGCTGATCAGATCACCGCCATGACGCCTTTTCCACACCTTGGACTCTTGGATAAAGTCGCGTTCCCCCGCCAATACAGCCCCTGCAATCCCTCCAATGCCTTTATAGACCGATATATATACACTATCGAACAGGCTGCTGATCTCTGCGGCTGTCTTCTGATAATACGGCGTGACCTCCAGCAGACGCGCTCCGTCCATATGCAGCTTGATGCCCTTGCTGCGGCAGTATGCCGATATAGCTTCAAGCTCCTCATACTCGGGCAGCTGTCCACCGATTTCACGCTGCGGAAGTTCAAGCAGCAGACAGGCGATGTCCTCCGGCATTTGCCGGACATCCTCCAGCTGGATCAGCCGGTCTTTGTCTGCGAGCAGCACACTCTCGATATGATGCAGCTCCTTCAAGCCGCCCTCCTCATGGATTTCCAGATGGCACAAGGGATGGTACGCAACTCTTTTCAGCTTTTTTCGGTCACACCAAATCCGCAGGGCAATCTGCTGGGCCATCGTTCCGCTGGGAAAAAACACGGCTGTTTCCTTACCCAGCATGGCGGCCATCTTGTTCTGAAAATCCTCAATGACCTGTCCCGCTCCGTAATGGTCGCTTTCCAGCGTGTCTTCCACTACATCCAGCGCATCCTTGAGCACCTGAACATTTCGCTTGCCATGACCAGGCAGACGATATTCCGCCTCATTGAAGGCCTTCAGCAGCAGGTTTTTGTCGTTCATTTCTCCATTCTCCTCTCAAATATACATGCTGATAGCGAATGTTCAGACATTTATATGACAAATGTAATTCTATCATCCACCTCTTTTCTGGTATAACAAAAACATCTATCGAAGTACTAATATCTCAACTTTCGCAGAGCCCAGATCCACTTCAACCTTTGTAGCTACTGGGTTCTTAGGAATTCGACTCTCCTTCTAGTGCTGGACAGTCGGGCCGCCTGCCGATCGTGGCAAGACATGTGATACTCTCTTTTCAGGAGCTTTGCACGATTATCCCGTTGGATCAGGTACAGAAAAACAGAAAACCGGAACCGAAAATACACTTTAGGCACGCTAAAGAAAATAACGGATCAAATGAGGCACGAAAATGCCTGTTGTTACGCGATTCAGGACCATCGAATGGATCTATTATCTTTTGGATCGTGCCTTATGGAGAAGCACATCGGTTCGAGGTCATGAGACGTTCTTTGGAGAAAGCAGAGCGTTTAGGTGATGAAACCGACCGAGAGAGAAGGAGGGAGCGGAGCAAGGCACCGAAAAAAATAAAAAGACCCTGGTCCTCGTTGCCGCTTGAACCTGAATTTTTCCGCTGTCCTCGTTCATGCTAACCCACACCGATCAAGCGACGCACCTTATGCTCACCTTTCCTCGTTCAAACCCTGCGATCAGGCCGCAGCCGCAAGAGGCTGAACCGGTTGGCGTGCGA
>NZ_JBHHMI010000025.1:0-57657 GCF_042136365.1 Paenibacillus enshidis
GAACACGACCGTTAAGCCCTCCAGCGCCGATGGTACTTGGACCGAAGGGTCCTGGGAGAGTAGGACGTTGCCAGGCAGAAATCTTGTACGATTAATAACCAGTCATCGAAAAAAATCGGTGGCTGGTTATTTTTTGCTTGAATCTAAATAATAGATTTCCATTTCCCTTGATGTTTCACCGTCAAGGGATTTTTTGCGTACGTCAAAGTAAAGGGAATCATTTATGAGCTGGGGAGTATGATTCATATGTTATTTATATGTTATATATAGTTTTTATTTCGGCTTATATTTTGTTAAAAAAGACAGTTTGGCAGCAATTTCTTTATGTTATATGCCGAAAAATCTAATTTTTGCGTTATGAATGTTTACATAAATCAAGATGATCGTTTACCATCAAGTCAACGAAGGCATGCAACAGAGGGGTGCGATTTAAAGGGGGGGCAGAACATGCAATTGGTCATCGATGGGGTGAATAAAAGCTTTAATGGCCGAACTGTACTGGACCAAATTCATTTGACTATAAAGCCGCATGAGCTTGTGTGTATTTTAGGTCACAGCGGCTGCGGGAAATCGACTCTGCTGAATATGGTGGCTGGATTTATCGCCCCGGACAGCGGCACGATTACGGTGGACGGCCAGCCGATCAAAGGACCTTCGAAGCAGCGGGGAGTCGTGTTCCAGGAGCATGCGCTTTTTCCGTGGTTCAACGTGCTGGACAATATTGCGTTCGGACCGGAGGTGCAGGGGATGGGGAAAAAGGAGGCCCGCAGCCAGGCGGCTCATTATTTGGAACTGGTGGGCTTGTCCGACTACGCCAAGCATTATCCGCATGAGCTGTCCGGGGGCATGAAGCAGCGGGTCGGTATCGCCAGGGCACTGGCCGCCGGTCCGGATATGCTGCTGATGGATGAGCCGTTCGGTGCGCTCGACATTCTGACCCGTGACGTTATGCAGCGGGAGCTGCTTCGGATTTGCCGGGAAGTGAAGCCGACGGTGTTGTTCGTTACGCACAGCATCAGCGAGGCGATTTCTCTGGGGGATCGTGTGGTGGTGATGAAGCATGGAAAGATTGCATCCGTGCTGGAAGTTGAAATGAATCATCCGAGAATATTTCACCACAGCCGCTTCGGACAGCTCATGACAGAAATCGAAGCGGTGCTGATGGACGAGGAAACGGTAAAGGAGGCGAGCTTATGAGCCGGATCAAGACAGTGGCGATTCCTTCTGTGCAGCCTGCGGGAAAGCCGGTGATTCGAACCGTCAGAAAACCGTTCGGGTGGAAGGGAGCGATTCCTTACGTTGCCATCTTTCTGCTGTGGGAGCTGTTTTCGCGGTTTAACATGGCTGTTCAATGGTTCAACCCGCTCTTTTTCCCGCCGCCGACCGAAATCATCCGCAATGCCTGGATGTTGGCCGAGACGGGGATGATCGGCGCGAGTCTCTGGTCCAGCACTGTACGTATTTTACAAGGATTCACCCTCGGTACCGTTTCCGCTATCGGTATTGCCATGTTGATGAGCCGCTTCCGCCATGTCGAGTTCTGGATATCCCCTCTTCTTAATCTCACCGGACCGATTCCGGCCTTGGCGCTGCTGCCGCTGTTTATTATCTGGTTCGGCATCGGGGAGTTTCCGAAGGTGCTGCTTATCGCATGGACGACATTTGTTCCCATGCTCGCTTATACATTGGATGGCCTGAAATCCGTCAATCCGCTGCTTATCCGCTCCGCTACCAGCCTGGGGGCATCACAGCGCCAGATTTTCACCCGGGTGATTTTGCCGTCAGCCATTCCGAATATATTGGTTGGCTCACAGGTAGGGCTGGGGCTCGCTTTCTCCGCATTGATTGTATCGGAAATGATGGGAGCGAGCTCCGGGCTCGGTTATATTATCGTGGATGCCCGCAATTATTTTAAAATATCGAACATGTTTGTGGCCATCGTATTCATCGGACTGGAGTACAGCTTGTTCTCCCAATTGTTGAAGCTGGTAGAGAAGAGGGTCATGTCCTGGAGAAAGGGAGGGATCCGAGACGCCTTGGAGAAATAGCCGGGTCAACATAGTTGATCGGTTTGGCCGGAAGGGATAGACAGCAGTATCAATACGAAGATAGAGGGTGGAGGAAATGACAAAAAACAGAAAAGTTAAATTCGGTCTTACTCTAATAACATCCCTTATTTTGACGGTTATGGTGTCCGCCTGTGGTGGCGGTGCTTCGTCTCAGGCGCCTTCGCCGTCTGAAGCTCCTTCGCCCGCGCCGGCAGCCTCGGCACCCGCGGAAAGCGGTGGACTGGAGACGACCAAGCTTACGCTTGTCGGTGTACGGGACGCCCAAATTTCGTCTCAGCAAATTATTGCCGACAAGCTCGGTTATTTCAAAGAAGAAGGGCTGGACGTTACCAGTCAATTGATCGAAAGCGGACCGGACATCGGTCCGATGGTCTCCGGCGGCAGCGCGCCGGTTAGCATTCAAACCAATTTCATGGATATCATTCTGAAGTCTAATAGTATTGGTGTGAAGATCGTCGCACCGCTTGCGCAAATCGCTGGTACACAAGCTGTCGTTGGCGGCAAGAACCTTGTATTGAACAGCGCGAAGGATTTGGAGGGCAAAACGATCGGCATTCCGAGCGGAGCGGACGTCAAGATTGCCATCGACAACATGGCGAAAGAGCTTGGCGTGGACGCCTCCAAGATCAAATACGTTAATCTGGCGCCAAGCGATGCGGTCGTCGCTTTGGAGAAAGGCGACATTGACGCGATGGCGGCATGGGAGCCGTTCATTACAAAAGCGATCAACGCCGGGGGCCACTTCCTGTTTAGTGGAACGAAGTCGGAGTTGCCGGATAAGAAGGGAGACGTCAACTGGATGAGCGTTCATACGACCATCCAAGTGACCGATGCGTTTTTGCAGGAAAATCCGAATACGATTAAAGCTGTTCTCCGCGCGTTGAATAAAGCGACAGATTATATTAATGACAATCGCGAGGACGCGATCAAATTGCTTGCACCGGAGCTGCATTTGACGGAAGCGGAGCTGACGGACATCATGAGCCGCAACGTATACGACATGGCTGCTGACGACACGTTCCTGAGTGTCAGCAACGGTCAAGGTGTTATGGACTACCTGAAGTCAACCGGAAATATTACGTCTGTCCCTGAAGCTTCATCCTATATCGATTTGAGCCTGCTGAAGGACGTCGAGCCAAGCCTTGTTCCATAAGGCGTCGGCATAGCGCTGCCAAAGAGGGAATATCGGCCGGCCCCCGGGATTTATGCCGGGGTCCGGTTGTTTTTTGTCATATGTCCATCAGTCGCATACAGATGTGTTCAATGGGAAATATACCTTAAGAACATGAAGGTTGTAACGCTTGACACCCCTATACTGCTTTGCTAAGATTGCAATTAATATATTTTCAGAAAACGTTACTTTGTCCGTCATGGATAGACATCCGTGGCGTACTTAATCATATTCTAAGGAGGACAATCCTGGTGTGGGAAGATAAGTTTGGCAAGGAAGGCTTAACCTTTGACGATGTTTTGTTGGTACCCCGTAAATCGGAAGCTTTGCCGAAAGAGGTAGATACGTCCACGAGGTTAAGTGACGCAGTGAGGCTCAATATCCCGCTGATCAGCGCAGGCATGGATACCGTTACGGAAGCGGCTATGGCGATTGCCATGGCAAGAGAAGGCGGCATCGGTATTATTCATAAGAACATGAGTGCAGAGAAGCAGGCCGAGGAAGTCGACCGTGTTAAACGTTCCGAAAGCGGCGTGATTACCAATCCGTTTTCGCTGACCCCCGATCATCTGGTAGCAGACGCAGAGCAGGTCATGGGCAAGTTCCGCATCTCAGGTGTGCCGATTGTAAATGAGGATAACAAGTTGGTCGGCATTTTGACCAACAGGGACCTTCGTTTCATTCATGACTACAATATCAAAATCAGCGAAGTGATGACTTGTGAAAATCTGGTTACCGCGCCGGTAGGAACAACGCTTCAGGAAGCTGAAGTTATTTTGCAAAAGCATAAGATTGAGAAGCTTCCACTGGTGGATGAGGCCAACAATCTTAAAGGCTTGATTACGATCAAGGATATCGAAAAAGCGATCCAGTTCCCGAATGCAGCCAAGGACGCGCACGGCCGTCTGCTGGTTGGTGCGGCTGTCGGTATTTCCTCCGATACGTTTGACCGAACAGAAGCGCTCGTGCAGGCAGGCGTGGATCTGATTGTAGTGGACTCGGCGCACGGCCATCATATCAATATTCTGGATGCGGTCCGCAAGCTGCGGGCAAGTTATCCGGAGCTGACCATTATTGCGGGCAACGTGGCAACCGGAGCAGCAACCCGCGATTTGATCGAAGCCGGTGCTTCGGTCGTCAAGGTTGGTATCGGTCCTGGTTCCATATGTACAACTCGTGTCATTGCAGGCATCGGGGTTCCACAAATTACGGCTATTTATGATTGTGCAACCGTGGCTCGTGAGTACGGTGTGCCGATTATTGCTGACGGCGGCATCAAATACTCCGGTGAGATCACCAAGGCTTTGGCAGCTGGCGCCTCTGCAGTTATGCTGGGCAGCCTGTTTGCCGGAACGGAAGAAAGCCCGGGTGAATCCGAAATTTATCAGGGACGCCGTTTCAAGGTATACCGCGGCATGGGTTCCATGGCGGCCATGAAGCAGGGCAGTAAGGACCGTTACTTCCAGGATGACGACAAAAAGCTGGTGCCTGAGGGCATTGAAGGCCGTGTTGCTTACAAAGGCCCTTTGTCCGACACGATTCATCAACTGATCGGCGGACTTCGTTCCGGGATGGGATACTGTGGCACGCAGACAGTTGAAGAGCTGCGAAACGATACACAGTTCATCCGGATCACCGGCGCAGGGTTACGCGAAAGTCATCCGCATGATGTGCAAATCACGAAGGAAGCGCCAAACTACTCATTGTAAGAAAAAATAGAATGCTTCAGCTCCGCTGGAAATTATAAATTCTATAATCTTAACATGCGGGAAATGCTAGAGAAGGCAGGTTGGGCGAATTGGCCCGACCTGTCTTTTTTTGCGTCATAGCGTATGATAGAATAGATAAGTGATTGCTACAACCTTCATAATATGACTACAGTGGGTTGGGTTGAGTGAGAGAGGAGTTTATTTAACGTTGAAAAACTCAAGTAAATGGAAGAAGAAAAGCGGCTTGCTGAAGAAGAGCATTGCTGCTGTTGTGCTGTTCAATATGATGTATATGACTGCTCTGCCAGCTGTAAGCTCATTGGATCCTATGGTAATTACCTCTGCTGCGGGGGCAAAAACGGAGATTGTGGGTACATCCGGCATTAAAACTCCTGACCTGGCGCTGAGTTCAGCTATATTAATAGAAGCGAGTACAGGCCAAGTGCTGCTGTCCATGAACCCGGATGAGCCGCTGCCGCCTGCAAGCATGACAAAAATGATGACAGAGTATATTGTCGCTGAAGAGGTCAAGCAGGGCAAAATCAAGTGGGATGATGTGGTCGAAGTCAGTGAAAATGCGGCCAAAAGCGTCGGCTCGCGTATTTTTTTGGCTCAAGGTGACAAGCATACGGTAAAAGATCTTTATATCGCCATGGCTGTAGGCTCTGCCAACGATGCTACCGTTGCTCTGGCGGAATATGTGGCCAGTTCCGAACAGAATTTTGTGCAAATGATGAATGAAACGGCCCAACGCATGGGGATGAAGGATTCCTATTTCATTAATTCAACTGGGCTGGACAAGGCGGATATGCCAAAGAAGTTTCAGCCGGATACGGACCGCGAGACCGTGATGACCGCAAGAGATGTCGCAACATTGGCCGGCTATATTGTGCGTGATCATCCGGATTATACGCAATTTACAACACTGCAAAATTACAAGTTCCGTCCTACTGACAAAGATCCGATTGTTAACTGGAACTGGATGCTTGAATCCAATAAGAGCATTACGAACTTCAAGGCTTATGCCTATGAAGGGTTGAACGGGATGAAAACGGGACATACCGCTGCTGCAAAGTACTGCTTCGCGGGTACGGCAGTCCGTGATGGCATGACGCTGATCAGTGTGGTTATGGGCGCGGACAATGAGCCTGCACGTTTTACTGAAACCCGGAAGGTGCTGGATTACGGCTTTAACAATTTCAAGCTGCAGCAGGTTGTGGCTCCCAAGGCCGAGCTCGACGATCTGAAGACGGTGCCTGTGACCAAGGGGAAAGAAACCGAAGTACCGGTAGTCACCAAGGACGCTGTCACCTTTGTAGTTCCGAAGAACGCGGCCAATGCGAAGATTACACATAAGACGAATGTAACCCCGGCTGCTGAATTGGTGGCTCCGCTTAAGCAGGGAGACAAGGTGGGGACGGTCACTTATTCCTACAAGGCAGATGGAATGAAGCAGCCGCAGGAAAAGACCGTTGAACTGATCACCGCGGCAAATGTGGAGGAAGCGGGCTGGTTCAAGATGTTCTTTCGGGCCATCGGAAGCTTCTTCGCAGATCTGTTCGGCAACATCAAGAATCTGTTCTAACATAAGTAGCCGCCAGATATTGAGTATTTGGGTACCGTAAGGTAAAATAACGAGTTAGAATCTGAATTATTTTGAAATTTTCATAAACGATCGGATCAACAGATTAAACCATATACAACAGGAGGCCAATAAGAGATGGAAACGGGAACATCGCGTGTAAAAAGGGGTATGGCAGAAATGCAAAAAGGCGGCGTCATCATGGACGTCATGAACGCCGAGCAGGCTAAAATCGCCGAAGCGGCCGGAGCAACCGCCGTTATGGCGTTGGAGCGGGTTCCATCCGATATTCGTGCCGCTGGCGGGGTAGCCCGTATGGCTGACCCGACGATCGTGGAAGAGGTAATGAAGGTTGTAACGATTCCCGTAATGGCAAAAGCCCGTATTGGTCACTATGTTGAAGCGAAGATACTGGAATCGCTGGGTGTCGATTATCTTGACGAAAGTGAAGTGCTCACGCCGGCAGATGAAGTGTTTCATATCGACAAGCGGGATTTTACCGTTCCTTTCGTTTGTGGTGCCAAAGACCTGGGTGAAGCGCTGCGCCGTATCGGCGAAGGGGCTTCCATGATCCGGACCAAGGGTGAGCCGGGAACAGGCAACATTGTTGAAGCCGTGCGCCATATGCGCCTCATTAACAGCCAAATCCGCAAAGTACAAAACATGTCGAAAGACGAGCTTTATGCTGAAGCTAAAAATCTGGGTGTGCCTTATGACCTGCTGTTGGAAGTTCACGAGAACGGCAAGCTTCCGGTCGTTAATTTTGCGGCTGGTGGTGTAGCGACTCCTGCGGATGCCGCCTTGATGATGCATCTTGGAGCAGACGGTGTATTTGTAGGCTCGGGGATTTTCAAATCGGATAACCCTGAGAAATTTGCCCGTGCTATCGTAGAAGCCACAACACACTATACGGATTATAAACTGATTGCTGAAGTATCCAAAAACCTGGGAGCTCCGATGAAAGGCATCGAGATTTCCAAGCTGGCTGCACAGGACCGCATGCAGGACCGCGGCTGGTAAGAGAGAAGGGAAGTCTATGAAAATCGGAGTACTGGCGCTGCAGGGCGCCGTAGCAGAGCATATCAGAAGCATCGGTTTGGCTGGGGCCGAGGGAGTTGCCGTCAAGCGGACGGAAGAGCTGGATGAGATTGACGGGCTTATCATCCCGGGCGGAGAAAGCACGACCATTGGCAAGCTGATGCGCAAGTACGGTTTTATGGAAGCGATCCGCAAATTTTCGGAAGAGAAGAAGCCGATCTTTGGAACCTGTGCCGGTCTGATCGTACTGGCCAAGGAAATTGCCGGACAGGAAGAGGCTCATCTCGGTCTGATGGACATCACGGTCAACCGGAACGCTTTTGGCCGGCAGCGGGAGAGCTTTGAGGCCGATCTGGACATTGCGGGAATCGAAGAGACCGTGCGGGCTGTATTCATTCGTGCTCCTTTGATTCAGAAGGTTGGGTCCGGTGTGGATGTCCTGGCAGAATACAACGGTGAAATCGTGACGGCACGGGAAGAGCACCTGCTGGCCTCCTCCTTTCATCCCGAGCTGACGGACGATTACCGGCTTCATCAATATTTTGCCGACATGGTTCGTGAGTATAAAAAGGATTAGGCAGTAAATAATCTGTAATCGAATCGACCTTGACCCTCGTGCAGGGAATAACGAATGATGGCCCACGGCCGCAGGCAGCATGAACGGATCGTTATTTTTCGAGCAGAGGTCAAGGTTTTTGTGTAGGAGGGATTGTCGTGTTGGACGTTAAAATACTTCGTAATGATTTTGAACGGGTGCAAGAGGCGCTGCGCAACCGGGGGAAGGATCAGGAATCCATCAGTGAATTTCCTGTACTGGATACCCGCCGCCGGGAGCTGCTGCAGGAAAGCGAGGGTTTGAAAAATCGCCGCAATACCGTATCCGCTGAAGTGGCAAGGCTGAAAAAGAATAAAGAGAATGCGGACGATCTCATTGTTGAGATGCGCCAGGTATCGGACCGGATCAAGGAATTGGACGAGCAGGTGCGCGAGCTGGAAGAGCAGATTGATGAATTGGTACTGTCCATTCCTAACATCCCGCATAAAGACGTCCCTGTCGGGGCTTCTGAAGAGGATAACGTGGAGATCCGCAGATGGTCTGAGCCAGGATCGTTTTCCTTCGAGCCCAAAGCTCATTGGGACATCGCCCAGAATCTCGGGATTCTTGATTTTGAGGCCGGTGCCAAGGTTACCGGATCGCGCTTTACCTTTTACAAAGGCCTGGGGGCCCGTCTGGAACGGGCGCTGATCAACTTTATGATGGATTTGCACAGCACGGAGCACGGATATGAGGAGATGCTCCCTCCGTATATTGTGAACAAAGACAGCCTGTATGGCACAGGCCAGCTCCCCAAGTTTGAGGAGGATCTCTTCAAACTGCGTGATACCGAATATTACCTGATTCCTACAGCGGAAGTCCCGGTAACCAACTATCATCGTGAGGAAATCCTGGCGGCCGAGGAGCTGCCCAAGCATTATGTCGCTTACAGCTCATGCTTCCGTTCGGAAGCGGGTGCCGCTGGTCGTGATACGCGCGGGCTGATCCGGCAGCATCAATTTAACAAGGTGGAAATGCTGAAGCTGGTGCACCCTGATACCTCCTATGAAGAGCTGGAGAAAATGACGCAGAACGCTGAACGTGTGCTGCAGCTGCTGGGCCTGCCTTACCGTGTGCTGGCACTGTGCACAGGCGATATGGGCTTTACATCGGCCAAAACCTATGATCTTGAAGTCTGGCTGCCGGAAAGCGGAATGTACCGTGAAATTTCCTCCTGCTCCAACTGCGAGGACTTCCAGGCCCGCCGCGCCAATATTCGTTTCCGTCCGGAGCCGAAGGCCAAGCCGGAGTTTTTGCACACTCTGAATGGTTCAGGTCTTGCTGTTGGACGTACAGTAGCAGCGATTTTGGAAAATTACCAGGAAGAAGACGGCAGCGTGCGTATTCCTGAAGTGCTCCAACCTTACATGGGCGGGATTGAGAAAATTACCCGCAAAGCATAGCATTGATTTCATTTTAGATTTGTGGTAAAATCATTTGTGTTGCGCTTCCTTTTTAGTTTTGAAGTGGGACGCAAATTTACCACATGGAGAGGTACCGAAGCGGTCATAACGGGGCGGTCTTGAAAACCGTTAGGGGGCAACTCCACATGGGTTCGAATCCCATCCTCTCCGCCATTACTTAGTAAATCTCCCGCCGCACAAAAGAATTGCGGCGCTTATGACAGAAACGCACTTGACTGTTGAACAACGGTCTGGTGCGTTTTTTTGTGTTCGTGACCGTTGGACGAAAATCTAACGGGAGGAATGAAATATGAGCTTAAACAAAGGCAAAACACCCCATAAACGCGGGCAAAGAAAGAACTCTTTAGACATACCTCAGCGGTTATTAGACCGTCTGACTCCTTCGGTCTTGGAAACGTCCCGCCCCACACACCAAGAGGTCGAGAAACCGCGACCTGCGACTTTGACTCTGGAGAAGTTGTTTAACCGCTACTATACCGCGCGGCAAGCGGCAGGGGCGGCAGAGCGAACCTTAGAGGACTACAGGAAGCACATGAACTGGTTTCGTCAGTTCTTGGCATCAGAGTACAACGGTCTTGATAACTTTGTACCGAATCGCGATGTAATCCGTTCATGGGTTTCTCATATGTTGACGGTGCAGAAGTTGAAGCCCTCCACAATTAACATCAGACTGAGAACGGTTAAGGCCATGTTCAATTGGGCTATGAGCGAGGGAATCATTAAGGAATCTCCGTTCGACAATGTTGAACTGCTGAAAGTGCCAGAGGAAGATTTCCAAGTGATTTCAAAGGCACAGGAACGGAAACTGTTTAACTGCTGTGAACTAACAACTTTTACTGGACTGCGTGATGCCCTGTTAATGTCATTCCTGCTCGATACAGGTGTGCGGATTGGCGAGTGTATGAGAATTTTTGTAGAGGAAGTTGATCTGCAAAATCGCTCCGCCTCTGTTCGGGCTGAATCAGCTAAAACCAGAAAAGCCCGGACAGTGTACTTTGGGGCGAGAACACAAGAGCTATTGGTTATTTACCTTGCTTGGCATGAGATCAATGGGCAAGCTCCAAACTTATTTCTTAACGAGTTCGGTCATCCGTTAGATAAGAATTGGGCAACCAGATGTATCAGTTTTATCGGCAAAAAGGCAAAGATTTCAGGTGTTCGCATCAGCCCCCACACGTTCCGTCATACGTTTGCAACTCGTTATATAAAGGCAACAGGCGACCCGTTTTCACTACGTAGACTGCTAGGACATTCCTCAATGGAAATGGTCAACCGTTATGTTAATCAAGATGCCGCTGATGTTCGTGAGCAATATGAGAAGTTCATGAACGGAGGGAATGAGCAATGGTAACGTCACGAACCGTATGGTTGGTTATGGAGGATGATGTCGCCGCCCAAAAGCTTCTGGAGATTGCCAGAACGCATTGCAAGCTTGCTCTTGAGCATGGCGATAAATCCTCTCCTGAACGCTGCGAAGCTATTAAACAAGAAATACAACGGTTAAGAGCGGAGCAAGAAGCTCTCCTTAAATTTTTTGAGGAGGAGGGCAGGGTATGAGCGAGGAAATAGCGAAACACTCCCCTTGTAGGTGAAGAGGACGTCTGGCATGATAAAATCAACTCATGTAAAATTGTCATTGATGCGATCATAGAGATTCTTTATAAAGAAGCTAACTCCCTGCATACACTAACAGTTGAGGAAATCATCGTACTTATTCATAGGCTGGAATTAAGTTTCGACACCGCCTTACTTCATCTGCGGCTGGAAAAATGCAAGCTTGCGCATCAAATTAATAAGTAAAAGAGTTAGTCAATTTCCTTAGAACTGAGGAGTTTCTTAAACAATGGCTCTGACCAACTATTCATTTACTGAACAGTACAGAAGAAACCTTATTCGATTTTTTGAGTAAGGTTTCTTCTTTTCTTTCCTACTCCATGCCGCCAACTTCAATTTACCATCAAATAAACCAACCGTTCCTTAACCATCCTGCCCCGTGAGAATAGTGCTGAGAGCGCGTCCAGCATAGTTTTACACTCGTTGGGAGGGTCGGACAGAGGAATGTTGGTTATGGGGGAGCGTGGGCGTACAACTATGCTGGTAGGGCTGAGGGAGCGCGCGGTATAATCCTAAAAAAATAAACTTCTAAAATTCAATCTTCATCAACAATCCGTTGTTTCAGATATTCTTCATTTCTACCATCACATATCCCCAAATCAAGTTCAAGATGGAATAAAAAAATCCGTAATGGCTTCATGCTGAGCGTCCGTCAATACAAAATCTTTCCTTTGATACCAATTGAGCAGAGATACCATACAAAAATCCTTTGGAATGAAGACTCCTGCGTTGCTTTTTACAACTCCAAGCTCAGCAAGTGATTTGTCTGAGATCATGCTTCGTCCTCCATATCTTAATCATTTAGCGTAACTGTAAACAGTTCCCCCATTGTAATGTCCAGATAGCCACAAATACTAGCTAATAAGGTCGCTGGAAATCGAGCATCTTCGATTTTACCATCCACCATTTTATAAATAGTTCCTATCCGTTCTCCTGTGTCTTTTGAGAGTCTATATGGAGTAATGCTCTTTTGTTCGAGAATAGTTTTTAAATTGCAAATTAAAGTGTATTTATTATCCACGATAATACCTCCGAAAGACAATTCGAAATCGACTATTGACATTAAACGTCTATAATCTTATAGTGAGTATAGAGATTATGAACGTTTAATGACTATATTCGTAAAGCGATTATATCATCTTGCTCAAGGAATGTATATACATTTCCTTACTTTCCTATTGCCCAAAACCAATCTAAGGAGTGAATTAACATGACAAATACTAAACAACTCAACATTCAGAATAATAAAAAGGACTATGACACTTACGAATCCATCTTATCTAACCTTGGCGAATCAAAACAAGCTTGGCTAGACTTACTTCAATACAACGGTATCAACTACATATGGCAGGAGACATTGGACTTCTTGCTTCAAACAGAAGCCGATCTTAGAAAATGGAATAAATTCTGGAGCGGGAGCATTGATAGCCTTATTGCTGATATAAGCGATTATCGTCAATACAGGATTGCGAAGAGCCATGCTGATCTCACACTGGCCGAGTTCGAGCGGATTTATAGAGGAAATGCCAGAAAAGCTTTGGAGAGATTGTTTGTCGAGCCGATCAGCGATCATGTTGTTAAAATGCTTAATGATACTGGAATGGATTATGCTCATATTTACAACATGAGGATTCAAGGTACAATCGAGCGCAGCCATGAATGTTGGGGATTTAGAGAGTCTATAGCCGATAAGATAAACTCTTGATTGACATTGGGTAATAATGTAATATACCTATTGAGCCAAGATGTTCGACACATCTCGGACTCCGCACATGATCTAACCGCGTAAAAGACGGTTGGCTTCGATTAGGTGACGATCAACAAGAAAAGTAGACCGCATTCCTTTGTCGAGGGAGGACGGTCTACTTTTTCTTTAAGTAGAGGAACGTTCGTTCTCTGTTAGGTTACTTATTTGCATTGTATCATACCAGTAAATGCAGTAAGTCAGAAGTTACTATCTGTATTGGAATGATGGAAGAAACTCAAATGTTTTGCGAGTTAATTATAGACTATTAGCAAAGCAGAGGAGGTTAAATATGAAAATCTCTGTACATGATGATTTCCAAATGTATATTTACCTCAAGAACAAGGATGTTCATAAACACAAAAAGTCGCTACCAGATATTAAGTGCAAATTGCTGTATGACTCGCAAGACAACTTTGTTGGAATAAGTATTATGAGTCAACAGTCTGACACTGGTGAAGTCATTGAATTACCAGAGGTCGGGGCTGTAGAGTTTCCAATGTACAAAGCAAAAATTTCTCAGGACGGTAATGGTATCATAATCATGTTTGATCAAGAGACAGTTGTCCACAAGGAAGTCGAGGATGAATGCATAATTGATCTGAGCGATGCTGGTATTACTGGTATAGAGCCGATGCCGTTTACGCATATTGGGGGAAAAGAGATTATCAAGCCATTTATCATTAGGGATGCTCCAGGTGTTCAATTGCCGAGAGTGTAGACAATGGAACTATAAGTTATTGTAGTGTGGTTGCCAAAACCGCTTGATAAAACTCTTTCATCTCTCTATATATAGTAGTGGTGATTTTTCAATAACAGGGAATTACTGCTAATATGAGTTCGTACTCAAAAAAGCACAATAGGAAGTCTCATCTTGTCAAGACTAGAACAGCCTACAGGAGCAATCCGTAGGGCTGTTTTTTTGTTCTAATAAATTATTGCCACAAAAACAATAAGAAAAAGGAGAGCAGGAATTATGGAGACAACACAACAATTTTTTGAAGAACTGTTTAGAGGAAAGGAAATTAATTTTCGTTGTTTTAAACACAAGGGTAACAAACTGATTGATTTTCATGGCAAGTATGATTTGAAAATGCGTGACTCATTGAGGAATGAAAATGAGAGGAACAATGAGATTTATTTTGTAGTCAACAGCGGAGGTTATTCGAATAAAGATATTACAGCTATAAATGCTGTTTTCGTCGATTTGGATTGTGGGAAGGATATGAATAAAGAGTATTATCCATTGCAAGTAGTCCAAGAATACAAAGAAAACAAGCTTGAAGAAATTAGGGCGTTTCCTATTGTTCCAACTTGTATTATCGAGACACGCAACGGATTACATTGCTATTGGTTTGTAAATGATAATGCAACAGCAGACCGATTTGAAATTTGCGAGAATCTATTGATTGCACATTTCAAAGCTGATAAAGCGGTTAAAAAGTTATGCAATCTGATGCGAGTTCCAGATACCTATTGGTGTAAAGATTCTAATAACAAATTTAAGATTAGCATATTGGAAAAAAGCGATGTGCGTTATGACATTGATGAAATTGTTAGGGCATGCTCGACGACTCACCAGAATGTCATGCCATCTGTTACGGAGGGGTTTGGGGACAATGATAAGAAGAAAGATAGTACTGATTCTTTTATTACTGTGCCGAAACCCAACGCGATCAGCCAACCAGATATTACCCCGACTACTCCAAATTGGTCACTAGTCAAATATAGACAAAAAGCTACTTTAAAGGAGCGACTAAATGCAACACCAATTACTCTGCATAATCATGATGATTTTTATGATTATATAAAAAAGCAAGACCTCGCAACATTCCTAGGAGTAGGGGAAGGTAAGTTTTCTTGTCTCTTTCATAAAGACAAAAATCCAAGTGCCAATATTATTGTAAGCGACTCAGGGCATCACATTTATTACTGTCATAGCAGTAATTGCATGCTTGATAAGGGCAAGACCATCATTCAAATAACAGAATTGCTGACAAATTATAATCGATTTAAGGCTCTTGGTTTTCTAAGAAGTATTTATAACGTTGCATATTATGAGTCTGAGTGGCAAAAGGAACAAAAAGGGATACTCGAAGAGAATCAACGGTTAATTTTGAGCAAGGATTTTGAAGAAGGTTATGAAGAAGTCTATAAGCGAATAAAAGACTATTTGCTTGAGTTGTACACTTTCAATGGATTAGCTAAAGATTTTTTAAATACAGAAGCATTTACTACTCCAAATGGAAATCCAGTGTTTTTTGCTAGCAACCAGTACCTCGCAACTTTGTATAATAAAGATGTACAGAGAGTCTCTAAGCATTTTGGTTTATTCGCTTATCTGGGCTTAATTGATAAAATAAAAGATACAGATATTCCAGAGTTTTTGTTACAGAGATCGAAGAATGAGGCAGCAAAAAAGAAACAGAAGCAAACGATACAATTTTATTCTATCCCCTCTTACGGTGAATTGTCTTTAATGTACAGCAAGCAAAAGGCAAAAGAATACGTGGAAAAAGGTTTTACCATGAAAGGGTTTGGAAGAGATCTTTTATTAAGGACATTAGGAGAGAAAGAAGCAAATCGAGTTTACCCAAAAATGGAAGGAAAACGGATTTCCGAAAAGAATGAAAAGATTGGTCTAGAGGTTGAACGAGTTGCTTTGAAACTCATAAAAGAACGTGGATGGGTTACTGAAAAAGAAATACTGGAGTTGGCGAGACTAAATAATACACAAATAAAAGAACGTCATCTTAAAGCTTTGCTACCAGAGTTACTTGACAAATATGGACTTATAAAGACAAGGTTGAATAAGCAATTGAAATCTCAAATTAGCTTTGTTGGTGATGAAAATAGCTATCCAATTATAATTCATGTGGAAGAGCTACTACATTCAGTGGGAATGCCAGAAAGTGTTCCACAGGTTGAGCAAATCCGTCAGGTGATTTCTCCTAGATTGACAATGAAAAGGAAAGAACGGAAACTGAAAGACGTATTGTAAAATTGCTTCAATGGGAATTTTTTTACTAAAGTTGCATGGAACTGACTAGTGCCGCGCCACCTGTTATCTTGGCGATAGGATTCATTAACAGTCGTGCTGAAAAAAACTGAGTTTTGTATCGCTGGAGCGATAGGAGTACTCAAGGGGTATTTAGGGAAATAAGGTAATAAAATATCAAGCCAATACCTTAACAATGCAAATTCCTATGGTATTGGCTATTTTATTTAAACTGTGATCTAAGCTGCATTAGGTAACACTTTTGAGCATAGGGGGAGGGGGTATGTTTAGATCAAAACGCGAAAGTGTTTAACAGAAAATTCCAGAGACAGTTCCACCACGACAGGCTCAGTATTTCAGATTTTCCCTTCCTAATTTCCCTTTATTATCTTATCTCATTCTATCGCTAAAGAACGATCTTTTCTTTTATGAGATATTATCCCCCAATGTCTCACATTATCTCATAACTTATCATAGTTCCTCATATGTTTTTACAAGGTCAAGCTTATCAAGTTAAAGAAATGTGCTATACTAAAGGTAGTTTATGTAAAAGGATGATGCTATTTGTCGGAGGATTTTTTCATAAAAGAAAGTGACTCACATCTGGCGACTATTGTCAGGTTGTTCGCTTTAGAAGGTGCGACTAAAGAAGTGGCTGTGTTAGCAAACGCTGAGTCATCTGTGGAACAAACCGATTACGACAATTATCACCGTGGGACAGCTTTATACACATTGTATCTTAAAGTTGCTATTGCTCTCTATGCTCAAATAGAGAATGAAATTGAAACGATTCAACAAAGTATTTCTAATAAACTCAATAAAGCTGTTGCCGTAGAAGGGCATTATTACAGAAATGTTGAGATTGCAGCCAAGCTTTCAGAAGACCCTCATTGGAGAGAAAAAGCGAAAAGTTGGCTTGCTGGCTCGCATATTAACAATCAGGGCAGAGTCAGATCAGACAACATTGCAAGTAGAATATCGGACGGTTTGTTATTTAGATCGTTGCCAGAGATACACTTCTATAAGGCATTAAAGTCGTTGGGTATTTCGTTTGCTCCCCTTCCAGTGTTTGTTAAAGGCGGGCTAACTTATAAACGAATTGAACCAGATTTTTTCATCATTAAAGATGGAGTAATGCTAGTAGTTGAAGTGGATGGAGATACAGTACATATTGAAACACCAGCAGAAGCGCATGATAGAACAACAATGCTTCTACATGAAGGAGTGAAGTTTGAACGAATCAAATCAAGTGAATGCGATACGTATGAAAAGGCGTTGGAAAGTGCAAGGAAAATTGTTGCTATAATTGAATGGCATAAAGCTTCTCGTTAATATTCTTCTTTCTTGCATTTCATTGTAAGATTGTGTTAATATCTAAACGGCGAATAACCCTTGAATCACGCATGGTTCAAGGAGGAGATAACTATTTTTTTAGAATTTGGGCTTTATTTGCTAGAGTTATGGCGTATTTTGAATTTATCTGAGGTAGAGATTCGATATTGGAAGCTATGTATCAACTTAATGTTAAGTCGGAAAAAGACAAAATAGATAGAAAAACTTACATGATGTAATACAAAAGACAAACTAAAACACAATTCATCGGTTATTCGCCTACTACCTGATTGCGGTCTGGTGGTGGGCGAATAAAAGTAAAAAATATAGAATCGCTAAAGAAAGTACCAATGCTATAAAGCGTAGGTACTTTCTTTTTTAATCAGTGCATGATTGGAGTGAGTGAAGAGTAATAATTCTACAGTGCAATAGTAAAGAAGTGATTAAAACATATTGAAATAGCATACTAATTGGCATGAATTTTAAATTAATATATAAACATATATGTATATTTATGTTGATTTTTAGGGTTGGGCATGGTATAATAATAGTAAGATGAATAATTGACCCGATACTTTTGTAAGCGTTTACATGAATGACTTTATAAATATGAGTAAAAGGAGATTTTACAGAGAATTGGATAGATTTAAAGATGAGAAAAACATCAAAACGCAGGTACAGCGAAAGCAAGCAAGAGTTACTAAAAAAGAGAGGTATGAATTGGAGTTTCAGAGAGGAGAGATTTTGCAGTGGAATAGCAGAAGAACTAAGATCAGGTGAGTTCGGCAAGGGCTTATCTAATGATGAAATGGTTGAGATGATAGCATTATTACTAATGTCTTGCAAAAACTCAATAGTACGTGTAAATGATAAAAGAAAAAAAACTTATTATCAAAAACCTCATCAATTCACAGATAAGTATGTGATGTTAAGTGAAATAATTCACAAGAAAGAGTTTCTTGAAGCTTGGATATACCATTACAAAAAGTATAAGGAGAAGAACATGAGATTGGAACACCGTCACACATTGGGAAGAATCGACAGTGACAAAGGGTATTTACTGAATAATATTGAGGCTCAGGCATATGGGGAGAATACTGCTCAAATGATGATTGAGCGACGCTCACAACCATGTATAGCGATTGTAGCTAGTAGGAGTGGGGAAATTGGCATCGTTATTGAATCGCCTAGTGTTGCGAATTGCATAGCCAGAATCAATGAATTAATGGGGCTTGATTTATCTAGGGGTAGCTTTAAAGGGAATCTGGGTGATGGCATAAGTCGATTTGATGGTAATAATTCCATTTCTATTATCAGCCGTGACAGGCTGCTTGCTGAGCCTGTGGTGATTGACATGGGAGTGACAATGCATAATGTTGTTGACGATATAAGCGTGAGACTGTCCATTTTGCCTGAAATTTCGGAGTGTGGTTGCCAGAAAGTGCGATTGCAAGTGGATGATCTAGGCATTGTGTATGCTGATTTCGTAGAGGAAGATACAGGCGAAAAATCTAGCCAATAAAAAATTAAAAATTCAATAATAAAGGAAGAGAGCGTAATATGAGTTTGTGTTTTAGCTATTTTGACGAGGACAAAATATTTGTAGCCGCAGATAGTCGTGTAAGTGTATCAGTTAATGGAGTATTCTATTTTGTCACTGACAAATACAAGAAGATCAGAAGAATTGGAGATAAGGTGATCTTTTTCAGCGGTGACGTTGATCTTGCTGAGTGGATATTCAACAGTGTGAACGAAAGAAGTACATTAAAATCTATCGAACAATCAGTGCAAGACAACTTTCATGAATTTAATATGAAATGTGCTAGTGATGATTCTGGATTCGTAATGAAGATATTGTTGATGGAACAAGGTAAGCCTGCTTATTTTTTTATGAACAGTCAGGATTTGAAGCTTCGAAAGCAAGGCAGCAGTAAAGGGCAAATTTACTCTATGGGTGCAAATCAAGGTGAAGCATTGGCGCATTGTCTAAAGATTAGAGAACAATTTGAAGGAATAGATGAAGCAATTTATAGGTCTTTCGAGTATGTAGCTGATGAAACTGTAGGAGGGACTTTGTACTGTTACATTATCTCGAATGATGGAATAGTGGAAGGTCAAGGAAAAATCAAAGATAATAAACCACTCAGAACATATAAAGGAAGAGTATTTCCTTATCATTGTGATCTGAGAGGCAATTTGACTGCATCAAATGTGAATCTAAGTGGTAATATCAATATGACAGGGGGAAGTATTAGCTGGGCGAATGTGGGTAAGCCAAGCTATACTGCAACCGAAGTAGGCGCAAGAAGCGCTAACTGGTTGCCTACTCCTGCTGAAATTGGAGCAGTTTACAACAACCAAACAGCGGTTTTTAATGCTTTGACCAACAATGGGACGAATCAAGGACTGTATATGAGTGGAGGCAATCTTTATATAAATGCTTCTTACATCAGGTCAGGTCTTATCAGTGCGTCCCTGATCGACACAACAAACCTTTCTGCTCAGAAAATATACCAGAAGGATTACCCTAATAATTATGCGGTGATAGGCGGCGCTTACGGCGATTTACAGCTGTTTTATCAGGGAAATAAATATTTCAGTGTCTACAATGGCTTAGACCATGTGAAACTCCAGCATAGAAATAGAGATTATCTTACCTTCTCAAGTTCGACTGGTAAAGCGCATCCCGTTGGAGGGTGGGATTTTAGTGGGGCAACAGTAACAGGCTTGAATACGCTTGCGGTATTTGGGTAGTTAAATGAAATGAGTTTAAGGGACAGTCAATATGGCTGTCTCTGTTCATATATTGTTATAAAAAGCAGAAGTATGTTCTAAATCGATAAATTACGTGGTATGATTTACTAAAGAATTAAATGGAAAGAGTCCTCTTATCTATTTTTAATTGTTGAACTCCTGGTAAAATAGTGCTAACGAATTTAGACGATTCTTAAATTAAACGGAAATGGTAGTGGAAATAGATGCTCTGGTATATTCTTATTTCACTTTTTCTTTTAGTAGTGGGTTTCATTAATTTACTAATTTCTTTGCGGAAGGTTGTGGTTGAAAATATCTATTATAATGACTTTTCAAATCACTATTTTTCATTTCTACAAAGCCTTCATTCAAACCAAATAGACTATAAAGAATATCAATGGCTTATCGTCAACTCACCCAAAATGCAAAGGAATTTAGGGATATTTGGTGTATTGAGTAATTTTATTGACGGTCGATTTCAGTACAGAAATCTACAAATACTTGTCAACTTATTGCCTCAAATTAGGGAGGCATATAAAACTACTCGAAGCTATAACGCATTAAGTTTTGATTTTGAAAGGCTAAACGGATTTACAAATGTAATTACAGAATCCTTACTCAGATATGAAGGAGATTTATCAGAAAGAGACAATGCTACTAGAAATAGATTGAAAAACCCCTTCATATGGTTAAGGGAAGGGGTTCAATGGGTAGTTACTTTACCAATACAACTGCTTTATTGGACTGGCGTTATTAATTACGTAGTGTTATCGAGATGGTCAAACAATTGGTTTGTAAAATTTTTGAACTTCCTGATAATAATAATTGGACTTGCAAGTTCAATTGTAACTTTAGTAACTGGATACAATCCATTTATTCAAATTATGAAAGAAATTAAATAGGAGATATTGTCTCGAATCAACCATGTCAAATTGCTTGATCGTGGTGATTTGATAAGTATCATTGAAGCATCCAAGAAGGATGATATTGAATCCTTAAAGGATAAAATCGAAGCAGATCCAAGGATGATTTTGGAGTCATGGAGTGAGGCGAATAGTGGTGCGTTACATGAGATTAGGAAGGATTATAAGGCTTGTTTTCTAGCATTGTAGTAAAGGATATAATTCATCACGTAGGATTAATAAATTGATTAATATTGATGGTAAAATTTTCAATTAAAATGAAATTAATTTTGTGTGTTTTCAAAAAAATTGAAGAAACTATGTCACGTTAGTGGCTCGGTTGAGAACCTGATTACATCGATTCGTGAGTCTATAAATCCCCATAGCATTCATAGCAAGTAATTACTCTTAATAAATTATAAGGGGCGATATTAATGAAGATCAGTGAGATATTTAACTTAGAAGTATCACAAATTCAATTGGATTTTGTGGATATAAACATAGATCAAGATTATCCAATGTATATAGACCCTTATTTGATTTCTACTAGAAGCGACCCTTGGTCTGTTGAAGTAAACAGAACTATTAAGAACTTTTTTTCCAAGGTAGCAGAATATATTAGAAATGATGAACACGAATTAGCGATTGAATTATTCCAATTTATGTCTGAACCAAAAGAAACATGCTTGGGTATAAGTAAAACTGGAACTAAAAATGGAAGAGGTGTTGGGGAAGGAAATGCAACAGATATTATTAAAGAGATAATTAGAAGCAAAGCAATTGAGACAGGAATCGTCCAGAATATAGAAGATATTATAGTATTCGTAGATGATGTTGATAAAGACAAACTTTCTGATATGACTACAAATATTATTAGGAAACATCTTATTGATTATACAAAAGAGCAGTGTGAAATATGGAATATTCCATTAACGACAAGTGAGACGTTACCTTATTGGGACCCAATTAGTGAAGATTGGATTACATCTAATGATGAATTACTTTTTTATAAAGAGCGTGAGTTATTATTAGTACCAAAAGCAATTGTAACATTTATTTCAGAATATAATGCACAGAAATATGGGTGGCATTATGTTGTAAGTAATGAAAGAGAAGAACATTTAAGAAGAAGGTCAGCACTTGTTAGATATAGAAAATATAAAAACGGTAGGGAGGAATACTATCTTCCTAAAACGGTTGTAGACAAGGATATAAGTAAAAGGATTGAAAATGGCGAATTTGAGAATAGAAAAGATTTTCTCAGAAAATACACACAAAGAAAACCTGAATTATTCGAGAGATTTAGGAAAACTACATCAGGAGCAGTGAAATCTCTCTCCAATGATGAAATTATGCAGTTTACTGGATTTGAGGACATAAATAATATTATTGATGCTCTTATAGTTAGTTTAGGCAATATCCCCATAGGTACAAAAACAGCTTCGGAATATCACAAGTTCATAAAATCTATACTGGAAATTCTTTTCTATCCGCATCTTAATAATCCAACAATTGAAGAAAAACTACATCAGGGCAGGAAAAGAGTAGATATAGTTATGAATAATATAACTCAGAAAGGGTTCTTTTTTAGACTGCAAGAGATAAATAAAATTTTTTGTCCTTACATCTTTATAGAATGTAAAAATTATGGAAAGGACATTGCTAATCCTGAAATTGACCAATTGTCAAGTAGATTTGCTTTTAATAAAGGGAAGTTTGGGATATTAATGTGTAGAACAATTGAAAATAAAGATTTGCTTTACCAAAGATGTTCTGACACTTATAGAGATGATAGAGGACTCATTATTCCTTTAGACGATCAAGATATTATCACAATGCTTGAATCAATCAAAAATAACGAGAAGGATGGCATAGAACAGCTACTTGAGAGTATTAAAAAGAAGGTAATACTTAATGGATAGCGTGAACGCAAAACGGCACTTAGCATATACTCTAAGTGCTGTTGTTTTTGGAATGCCCACTTCCGCTGAATGTATTAAGCATATCCTTTAATACTCTATAAACCATCTTCACTTCATCAGTATTCCTATCTTGAAGAAGAGCATAGATCGCTTGCAATGTCGCTTCTTTATCTGCTCTTTCTTCCAGAACATTCGTATCAGCAAAGTTGAAAATTTGCATAGGATTGATTTCTAAAGCTAGGATGATTTTTTCTAAGGATTCGATTGTTACGTTTCTTTCCCCGCGCTCCATTGAAGAGAGGTAACTGTAGTGCAAATTTGCCTTTTCAGCAAGTTGCTCTTGTGTCCAACCTCTTTGTTTACGTAATGCTCTTATTCGATTCCCAACAGCGTATAAAAACTCAGACATTATAACCACCACCTTAATGACAAGGTTAGGTTAGTTTTTATAGTGCAAACAGTTAATTATAGAGTTAGTTTTCGTTGATTATTTTACTTATAAGAACTATTATTATGGTTGGGAATGAAGTAATAGGAGAACAGAAATGGGAGTGGGGTGACTTGAAGTGAGGAAGATTTTCATTATTTATCTGCTTTTGATCGTACTTACAGCTTGTGGTTCAGAAAGTCATGATCGCCCACAAGATATCCGTCAGGAAGTATGGGATGAAGGGCAGCAAATAGTCATTACAGTAAAACAATATGTTGAACAAGAGATGAAGGGAGAATTAAAAGAATTTGCTCATGTTTCTGGAACATTCGGCAGAGTTAAGAGTAGAGATGATGCCACAGAAAGCGAGATTCAATTGGTTGAAGCGGTTAATGAACTATATCAGCAATCATTATTTTACGGAATTTTTGGAGAGGGAGTTGAGAATAACGAAGGATACTTTAAGGCGTTGAAGGAAGTCGAAAAAATTTATGGGGAAGAGGCACTTGATTATTCTAATTATGATGCAACTAAATTAGAGCCACTATTGATTAAAGTAGTGGGCGAGCAACTTGAACAGGATGAACAAGAAGAAGACAGTAGCCCTATTGAATTGTTCAAAAAGGAAAATCGGATAAGTCTCGATGCAAAGACTGTACAGTATGATATGCCAAATAATTTGGATAAATCATTTGTAATCAGTGGAACACTTGAGTTGGACGATTACTTTAATTATGGATTTGATGATGAAAAAGCGTATTTTTCTACTTTTATAATACCTGACGACGGTACATACTCTGATGGATGGAATTTATACTTTTCACGTAAGGATTTTGAAAAACTATTCAACGATCTTTTAAGTAGCGAGAAACATGTTATAGTGGAAGCGGTAATTCCGAGCTATCAGTATAAAGAAGGCGAAGGCAATATGGCTCTTGTAAAGAGAGGCCAATGGTGAATGCTGAAGAGTAACCACACAAGTGCTGAGAGCTATTTCATTCTCAATCGAATCACATCTTGACGCATACTTTTCAAAATAATAAGATGAAGTTATCCAACGGTCATGTACCGAAATAAACGTTATAACTCAGACCGCTGTAGCGGTTCAACAATAAAGTGCCATAAACTCAGTCAGTACAAGGGATGGCGGGCTTTTATAACGAGGGGCGGTCTTGAAAACCGTTAGGGGGCAACTCCACATGGGTTCGAATCCCATCCTCTCCGCCATTACACAATGAATACATAAGCTATCCGTTCTGCTGTGGCAGATGCGGGTAGCTTTTTTGCATTTCATTTATTGTTGTTTTCAGGTTGGCTTCATGCATAAATGATGCTCCTTTGCCGCACGTTAACAGTGCGGAGGAGGTGTTGCAATGAACAGAGAGCTGCAAATCGACCAGCAGCAATTGGTGGAAGCATGGCAGGAGCGCTTGCCGACCCTGATCGGACCTGGGGATAAAGCATGGGTGTCCGCAGACGAAGCCGATCCCAAAGCGCTGCGCATTCACATTGAAGTGGAAGGAAGACAGATGTACTCCTTTGATTTTGCTTGTGCCTATGTGGACTCCCGTGAAGTAAAGGTGAACCTGGTGGATGTGGAAAGCGAAGGGCGAACCGTCGATGAGCGTTCGGATATCATACAACAGTTAGCCGACGATTACACAAGGCATATCCATCAATGCGCCCAGGCGCTTCAGCAGCTGACACATGTCTGAACCTGAGCCTGACCGCGAAATTTCTAGCTACCTGAGACGGGGGTGATCTTCGTGAGCAAATCGAAAAAGGGAATGGATAAAAATCTGTCCAATGTTATTGAAAGCCTGGATAAGCGTCCTGTAAACAGCCATAACGCTCAGCAGCTTGAGCAGGACCGAAATGACCGCCGGCATCAGGATGCTCTGAACCACGATGCAACTGAAGATATGAACTCGACCCATATGTAAGCAAAGCCTAAACTCATACACCAGGATGGCATAAAGGAGGTAGAAATGATGAGCAAGCCGAAAAGCATGCCGGTACCTGAAGCACAGGAGACTCAGCAGCGTGACCGGGACCATGACCGGGGCATGCAGAAACCATTGTCTGGGTCTAAAAAGGTCAAAAACCGCAATCATGTGGACCACCATAATCCGGAGGGGTCCTAGTGATCTGAAGGCGGAGCTATATGTGATCAGCGTCTTAGTCGCAGACTAAGGCGCTTTTTTTGTATTCGGTTATCCGATAGTTTTACCAAAATGTGTTTCAAAAACATACAACTTACGTTATCATGTAAGATGTGTGCATTCTTTATTCTTTGTGTTAATGTACATCGGGGTTAAACAACGAGGGGAGAGAAAGAGTAATGAGTAAAAGAATTACAGCTTTGACGCTCACCATGATTCTTGTATTGACAGTCGCGCTCGTCGGCTGCAGCAAGAAGTTGGAACCGAAGGAAGCGGCTACAACAGCAGCAACACAAGCAATGACCATGACATCCTACGCAATGACCAGCAAGTTTACGATCAATGATTTGTCCTTTACGTCTACGGAGACGCAGAACGATCCAAGTGTCGGTATGGTTGTGAACATGCTGAAAAATGCTGAAATGACACTGGATGGTCTATATCAGAAAGATCCGATGCAGACGGAAATGACTCTTGGTATTAAATTAAAGGGTGACATGGCTATGGAGTTCTCCATTCCTATGGTCATGACTCAAGATAAAATGTACGTCAAAATCCCGAGCATTCCGTTCTTCCCGATGCCGGAAAGCATTGTAGGCAAATTCCTTGTGCTGGATCTGAAAGAGCTTGCGGAGGAATCTGGTACGGAATTTAATCCTGCTTCCATGGATCAGGCTAAAGCCCAGAAATTCTCCAATGAAGTGGTGGATGCGGTCCTGGCAGAATACGATGCTTCCTATTTCACGGATATCGCTCCTAAAGACGCGGCACTGCCGGAAGGCATCGACGCCAAACAGGTGGTTCAATTCAAAGTAACCAATGACAACTTCCAGCAGGCTGCAACGACATTTATCAACAAAGCGCTCCCTAAAGTGCTGGATATTATGTCCAAAGAAGAATATGCTGATATGCTGCAAGTGGAGAAATCCGAAATTGACAAATTCAAATCCGAGCTGGCATCGAACAGCGGCGAAGTAGCCAAGGATCTGGAAGAAGCGAAGAAATATCTGAAGGTAAATCAGTTTGATCTGAACACAGCAATCAATGCAGATAATTTCCCGGTATATCAAAGCCTGAACGCCAATGTTGATTTTAATGATCCGGAAACGAAGGAGAACATTAAGCTTTCTGTAACCGGCAGCGGTCAATACACTAAAATCAATGAGAAGCAAACCTTTGTGATTGGCATCCCTTCCGGCGACCAGGTGATTACAATGGATCAACTGGAACAGGAAATGTCGAATCTCGGATATTAATGTAAGGAACCACCCGGCCTCACAAAGGCAGGGTGGTTCCTTGTTTTCTGAGCTTATCGATGTATCAGTGCTTAGGGGTATCAGTTGTCTTGCAAAATGTCCTCTGCGAGGAGCGCATACCTGCGGTGGTCCTGCCATTCCCCGTTAATGCACAGCATTTTACGGGCGATGCCTTCCTCCTGAAAGCCTGCTTTCTGCAATACCCGCTGGGAGCCTTTGTTGTGCAGAAGTGTGGCTGCCTGCAGCCGGTGCAGACCCAGCGCTTTGAAGGAATATTGCACGATCAGCTGGATTGCTGCAGTCATATGTCCCTTTCCCTGCTCTTGCTGTGCCATCATATAACCGACATCGGCATATTGGGCAACTCCCCGTACAATGTTGGAGATCGCGATCGTCCCGGCAAGACGCTCATCTTCAAGAGCAAATATCCCGAACAGGCAGCCGCTTCCGCTCTCCTCGCTCTGGATACGCTGCATCAGGAACTGCTGCTGCCCAGCCAGCGTGAAGAAGCTTTCCTCCCGCAATGGTTCAAAAGGAGCGAGAAAATCCTTGTTGGCACACCGAAGCTCAAGCAGCGCCTGAGCATCCTCCAACCGAAGAGGACGAAGCAAAATACCTTGCGAGTGGTTATATAACGTTAAAGACATGATAAGATCCTTCCTTTTGCAGATTATTCTTACAGATTATTCATTTCCCGCGCAGCTTACGGAAGAAATCGGTCAACAGAGCTGAGCACTGCGGCTGCAAAACCCCCTGGATGACTTCGGTACGATGATTAAACCGGGGCTCCTGCAGCAAATTCATCAATGTTCCGGCACAGCCGGCCTTCGGGTCGGTTGTTCCATAGATCACCGTTGGAATACGGGATTGTACAATAGCCCCTGCACACATCGGGCAGGGCTCAAGTGTTACATATAGACGGCAATCCAGCAGCCTCCATGCGCCCAGGGTTTCACTCGCCTGCTTGATGGCGATCATTTCGGCATGAGCCGTTGCGTCATGGGTGGTTTCCCGCAGATTGTAACCACGGCCGATTATTTCGCCATTTTTTACAATAATAGCCCCGATGGGGACTTCCCCGATAGCTTCCGCTTTATTTGCTTCCAAAATGGCCTGGTTCATCCAGTATTCATGCTGCTCGTCTGTCACTGGGGATAAGACTCCTTTCGATCATTGAATTATCCAGCGAACAGGCATTCCGTTGTTAACATGATGTGCACAAATTTGTGGATAAGTATATACTTACCCACAGAGTTATGCACAGCCTGTGTAGAATTCTGTGCATTTGTGGATAGGTTGTGGACTATTTATATTGTAGGCAAACCTTATAAAAATAACAACCACAGTCCGCATTCGAACACCCAATAGAGGAACCCTCCGTGCCTCGTGGATACGATGTATGATGGTATTTGCTCAACAACGCCATCCAAGCTATGTCAAAAGGGGACACATCTTCATTGGTTGTGCTTGTACAGGGAAAACGTTAAAATTGTCATCAAGGATGAGATTACAGAACGGGGTGTAAGTCAGTTGCGTATCAATAAATTTATAAGTGAGACGGGGTACTGCTCCCGGCGTGAAGCAGATAAGCTGGTGGAGAGCGGCAAGGTAACCATTAACGGGGTCGTCGCCGTATTGGGGAGCCAGGCCGAGGAAGGGGACGATGTCCGTGTTCACGGGCAGCCCCTGGGCAGTAAAGCCTCTGGACATGTATATATTATACTGAACAAGCCCGTAGGGATTACCAGTACAACGGAACTTCATGTTCGTGGGAATATTGTGGATTTTGTCGGCCATACGGAGCGCATCTTCCCAATCGGCCGTTTGGACAAGGATTCCGAAGGTCTCATTCTGCTCACGAATGACGGTGACATCGTCAACAGAATACTGCGGGCGGAGGGCAAGCATGAGAAGGAGTACATTGTAACGGTGGATCGGCCGGTAACGCCATCCTTCCTTCAGGGCATGTCCAGCGGTGTCAAGATTCTGGGACAGCGTACCTTGCCTTGCGAGGTTACCCGCGTATCCGACAGCGTATTCCGGATCATTCTGACAGAAGGGAAAAACAGGCAGATCCGGCGCATGTGCGCTGCCTTCGGATATGATGTGAAGCGTCTGCAGCGTATACGCATTATGAACATTCATCTGGGATCGCTTCGCACAGGCGCCTGGCGGGATCTAACGGACCGTGAGAAAGAGGAACTGGGCCGGATGCTGAACTATAAGCTGTTATAAAATACGGAAAGGGCCGCTGACAATGATGTCAGGGGCCCTTTTTTGGCGTGGCTCTTAGTTATTTCCGCCAGAGGTTGCACTGATGACCTGGGTGCCGTTCTGATACTTGCGGATGATGGAAATCTCCA
Source organism: Paenibacillus enshidis (assembly GCF_042136365.1). Lineage (NCBI taxonomy): Bacteria > Bacillati > Bacillota > Bacilli > Caryophanales > Paenibacillaceae > Paenibacillus > Paenibacillus enshidis. Next base: position 29,066 of record NZ_JBHHMI010000025.1, read on the forward strand.
CCCGGCGATTCTTGGCACGTCCGACATTCGTGGAGTTGGTGGTGGTTGGACGGTATTCCCCGTAGCCGATAGCGCTGAATTTTTGCGGATTGAGCTGCTTGTCCAGCAGCAGGATGCGCATGAAGTTCAAAGCACGGTCGGCGCTCAGCTCCCAGTTGGAAGGATATTTGCTGTTGGAAATGGGAACATTATCCGTATGTCCGGAGACAATAACATCATAATCCGGGAATTCATCCAGCAGAGTGGCAATTGAAGTAGCAAGCTTGCGGGCTTCAGGCTTAACGACCGCCTGTCCGGATGCAAACAGGGCATTATCAGAGATCGTAATCATCAATTGGGATTGGTTCAGCTTGGTGCTCAGCTGCTCGGTTAATCCGTTTCCTTTGATATATTGGTCTATTCGGCGTTTGAGCTTCTCCAGATCTTCCTGCTCGCGGCGGGCAAGCTCCTTCTGGAGCTCGCTGGACGGCTTGCTTTTCACAGGGTCCTGCACGGTTTCCTTATTCTTGCCCATATCCACGGAGGGATTTTCGACCGGGTTGGCGGAGGTATTATCCAGCACACCGCTTCCCCCGCTGAAGGCGGAGCTCATCGACTTCGCCATCTGTTCAAATTTCTTGGCATCCAACGAGCTCATACCGAACAGAACGATGAACAAGGCGAGCAGCAGGGTCATCAAATCGGAATAAGGAAGCAGCCAGCTCTCGTCTGCATGCTCCTCATGCGGCTCGTGTCTGCCTTTTTTACTCACTGTCGCTCGCTCCCTTCTCATCGGAGCTCATTTGAGCCCGCTCCGTAGGAGTGAGGAATACGGACAGCTTCTGACTGATAGCTATGGTGGATACACCGGATTGAATGGACAGCAGGCCTTCCACCATCATCAGCTTGATATCGACTTCCCTTTTGGACAGCCGTTTTAATTTATTCGACATAGGGTGCCATAATACATAACCCGTAAAAATACCCAAAAGTGTGGCGATGAAGGCGGCGGCGATCGCGTGAGAGAGCTTCTCCATATCACTGAGATCGGCAAGAGCTGCGATCAGACCGACTACCGCCCCGAGCACCCCCAGTGTCGGAGCATACATACCGGCTTGGGAAAAGATCAGCGCACCGGACCGGTGCCTTTCCTCCGTTGCATTGATATCCTCCATAAGCACATCCCGTACGAATTCCTGATCATTGCCGTCAATAATCATCCGCATTCCGCTGCGCAGAAAGGCGTTGTCGATCTCTTCCACCTTGGGCTCAAGGGCGAGCAGACCTTCACGGCGGGTAATGGAGGCCCATTCCATAAATGTAGTGATCAATTGCTGGCGGTCAGGCAGCTTTTGCTCAGTGAAAATAATTTTGAAAAGCTTGGGTACTCTCTTCATGTCCGACATCGGGAAGGCCATGAATACACTGGCGGCTGTGCCTACAAAGATAATCATGTAAGCTGCAGGGTTATTAACCAAATTGACGACAGGCGCCCCTTTGAGGATCATGCCGACAACCAGGGATATGAGCCCGAGTGCAAGTCCTATAATTGATGAAATTTGCATTGTACACCTCGTCCATGAGAAATTGGTAGAACATCCGGTCCGGCCAGGGGACATCCTTGCCCTCCAACGTATTTTGGTGAAACGGACTACCATATTTATCGACAAAAGCCCCTTTTTTTTTTAGGGGGATTTCACGGTATAATGAAGACAACGCTGTTAAATGACAATTTTGAGAACAGGATTCCAAATCCGGAATGGAGAAGAGTGGAGGGCTCACATGGGTGTTAGGCATGGAAGAGAATATGAACTCATTCTGAAGGAGTTGACGGACGCAGTAGGGCGTATTCCGGACAGTTACCTTTTTTTTGAAATGGAAGAGGAGGAATGGGAGCGTCTGGAGAGTGCGGAACGAGCTGAGGTTCAGGAAGCGCTGGCCGAGGATCTCTTTTACGCGCTTGGAGAAGAGTCTGTTATTACGGTCGGGAGCGGTGTCATCATTCATGACCGAAACCGTTACCGGATCGACATTCTGATCGGTGAAGAGGAGCTGACCTTCGTATCCCTCGTATAACATAGCCATTGGATTTCTCAGCGAAGCCATGGTAATATGAACACGGTCATAAGGGCTGGCCCCAATAACATCAGGAACGGCTTCCGTATCACGGAGAGGAGCAGGAATACTATGCCTTTTACATTAGAAGAAATAGAGGCTCATCTGGAGAGATTAGAGGGCTGGGAGCTAGAGGAGGGACGCTGGATTGTTCGGAAATACGTCTTTTCCAGCTTTATGAGAGGAATCGCATTCGTGGATGAAGTAGCCGGTATTTCGGAAGCATTCAATCACCATCCGTTTATTACCATTGATTACAAGACGGTTACGCTGCGCCTCACCTCGTGGGATGAAGGCGGGATTACAGCAGTAGATATAAAAGAAGCACAGCAGTACAATGAAGCATTCGAACACATGCGTTCGGAGGATTAATCCTGGATTAACCTTGCAACGGCAAATCAACGGACCGCAATAAGCGATCAAATAGCAAACGCCCTGGGTAGAGCTAAGACTCTGAATCCAGGGCGTTTGGTATAGGGTCTGCGTCTTCCCCGCTATTGTAGACCATACAATAAAAAGGCTTCATCCCGTCCGGAGTTTGCCGCTCATAGGCATCGGTAATGCGAAAGCCTGCAGAACGGTAGGCCCTGATGGCCCGTTTGTTCCAGACGAGGACTTCGAGGTCGATCTCATTTTGCGGCGCACGGCGCCTGGCTTCCTCAGCGATAGCCCGGACAAACTCCGCACCGTGTCCATGACCGCATAATTCCGGCCGCATTCCGAGCCCAAGACGGGTCACCTCTTCCATGGGAAAATATTGGGCAAACCCGCATAGGCCACCTGACTCATCCAATACAGCGACATATTGGGAGCTTCGCAGCTCCGGGTTGGCAAATTCGATGTCGAGAGCCTTCATCTGCTCCCAAGGCAGCCAGCCATAAATGTCATAGGGCGGTTTATATTTCCACTCACTTATGGCAGCTGCCTGCTCTTCACTCATCGGAACGATCTGATAGCTTGTTGATTCGGCGGACATATTTTTCCCCCTTACGTATCCCTTCTTAAAAAGGGTACTTCGGTTAAGCCTGTTTGGCAACAAAAAAAGCCTCAATTCCGGCGGGAATCGAAGCTGCTGAAGTTATGATGTAAATAATTTCTAATCAAGGGCAACAGATTCGTAAGTGGATGTACTCATGACACGTTTGGCACCAAGGTATCGATCAGCGTAGTAGCTTTCGCCCAACGAACTGACGGTGACACCACGTGATGAGGAGGAGTGGGCAAATCTGCCGTCACCTACATAAATCCCTACATGAGAAACTCCTCTTCCATTCGTGTTGAAGAATACCAGGTCTCCAGGTCTCATTTCATCCCGCGAAACAGCGGTTCCCGCTTCGAACTGGGTGGAGGATTGGCGGGGAAGATCAAGCCCAAGCTGGTCAAATACATAACTCGTAAATCCGGAACAGTCAAATCCGCTCAGCGTGGTGCCGCCTGCTCTATAAGAGGTGCCTTTGGCATCCTGGATGACCTGGTCCATTTTGGAGTCCGCATACACGCTTCCAGCGCCGAATGAAAGGCCCGCGAAGGCGATTGCTGCACTCATGGCTGCGATAGCTAGCTTCTTTTTCAAAAAAATACAAACCCCTTCCAACGCCTGCGAAGTTAGCTTAAGGGTTCGGTAGAAGGCTCCCCTATGATCCCTCTGATGCGAGATCAATTCACCCAAAACTGGTTCCCCCGCTTCCCGGTGCCGGGAATTCGGCTTTACTAGATGTGCACCTTGAAGCATATGATCGTTCATGAATAGGTTGTCTAAAAAGGTTACAGCAATAATTACAAAGTTGTTACTATCAGTTCACAGGGACTATTGTAACAAAGGAAGCATAGTTTGGCAAATGTTTCATAGCAAAAAGCTGTAAAAAAATAGTCTCTGCTAAAACAGAGACTAAAAATATCGAAAGTACTATGTTAAAAGAATTTACATGAGATTATTTTCAGCAGACGCTGGCATCATTTTACTCCTTGGTGAACGAATCACAAGTAGTATTCCATAAATAATACTGTGCAGATGTGTGCCATATTGTAAAAAGTGAAGAAATGAAATGATAAGTCTGGTGAAGGATGAGTGCAAGCAACCCTGTCCACAGCCAGCCAGAGACGCTAAAGATAGAGAGCAGGACGATGACAGATGCTCCGAGCACTGCGGATATTCCGATGCCGGGGAGAATACACCGCATGCAGCAGGCGAGCGAGAACCATGCGCCCCTCCCGCTGATCGTTCCGAACTGCATGTACATCACGCATTGACGGATGAGCCAGGCCAAAATGCCCCATAAAACGATGTAAGGGAGAAGGTGGACGGCGGCAAGAAGCGGTTCTTGCAGCGAACCGGACAGAGTCTGCAGCAGACGCGGTACAATCCAGTACCCGGGAAGCAGCAGAAGGCAGGTTTCAACCGTGTAATATAAAAGGGACGAACGCCAGAACAGACGGATGCCGGTGAGAAAGGAGCGCCGCCCCTGCTGTCTCTTCATATGCAGGCTGTAATATACACCCGCCCGGACCAACGGGGTCAGCAGCATGCGCAGCACGATGACCGCAAGCAGAACCCACAAATACAGATGGACGGAAGAGCTTTGCGCCAATGCAATCTGGCTTTCCATCCAGAATAAGGTCCGGTTGAGCTCGCTCTGGCCGCTTCCCGGATAGCGCAGCAGCAGAGGCACGATACCCGATTCAGTGTACTTATAGTTGAATACTCCCCAAGCAAGACGGTAGATAAACAGCAGAATTACGATAAAAAAATGCAAGCGGACGAGCGTCCAACCCTCTTTGACAGAATTCATCACCTGCGGACACCTCACCATGACAGACTTCTAATCAAAGCTTCAGCCAGCCTGGTCATCCCCAGAAGCCAGCGTGTTTCGGTTTTCTCCGGCAGCTCAGCCAGCAGTGTGTTATTCAGGTGGTTGTTCTCCAGAGGGATCGTATGAAGAGGATCAATGACCACCGAGACTGCAGGGGACCTGCTTTGAAAACGGTAGGTTACCTTCTGCTGTTTGCCGTCCCATGTCTTCTGTATGCTGCTTTTATCCTTGAATGCTACTTGGATAGGTACGGCCGGCACGTCGCCGCCCTTTTTGGACACGGTAACGGCAGACTCGTACATGCCATTCTCCAGCTTGCGCAGCTGAATGCTGTCTACCGCAAAATCAGCCATTTGGCTGCCATATACGTACTGATTGAAATAGGGAGACCATGAACGGCCTGTCACGCTTTCCACTATACGCTGAAAATCGCGGGTGGATGGATGCTTGAAGCGGTATTTCCGCACATAGGAACGGAGCAGGGTGTCCATTTTGGTGCTCCCCAGCTGTTGTTCCATCCCGAGCAGCACCAGCTTGCCGCGCAGGTAGGCATTCTGCGCATAGTGGTCAGGCGAGCTGTATTTCCACGCTTCGCGGGTCAACGACTGAGGAGCATAGACCTGTCCAGACTGCAAAGGAATATTCGGGATGAGACCGTATTCCTGTTCCATTAATTTATCCTCCGCATAGGATGTAAACCCTTCGTCCAGCCACGGTTCCTCAAATTCATTGCTGGCCACGATGCCGTAAAAATATTGATGGGCGATTTCATGCACCACGGTCCGCTCCAGGTTATATCCTGGTGTAGCATCGTCAGCCCCGAAAGCCGTAACCAGCGTCGGGTACTCCATCCCGCCGGCGCCGTTTGCGTTTTGCGGAGGAACGACGATGGACAAGGTGGAGTAGGGGTAGGGCCCGTACCATTTGCTGAAGCTGTCCAATGCGGCCTTGGCTGCATACATATACCGGGCTTTCAGCTCTTTGTGAGAGGAATCCAGATATAGCTTGATCTTGACGCCTGGCACCTGTGCGGTGGAGAAGGGCTCTTCATAGGTGACGAAATCAGGCGAGGCCGCCCAGGCGAAGTCATGCACGTCATCGGCATAGAACTGATACATTTTCCGTCCGCCTTGGCTGACCGGAGCCCGGATGGGAAAGCCGGTGGCGGCTACAGTATAGGAATCGGGCACCTGAATGCGTACGCTGTAAATTCCGAAATCGGCATAAAACTCGGAATTGCCGTGGTATTGGTGCAGATTCCACCCCTCTTCAGCACGGTCACGCCGCCCGGCGGGCTCATAGACGCTGATTTTCGGAAACCACTGCCCGGCCATGACAAAATCATCGGCATACCCCATCCGCGCAAAGATTTTGGGAAGCTTCACTTCAAAGGTCATATAAAGGGTGATGCTCTCTCCCCCTTTCACGGGTCTGGGGAGCCTGACCTTCATTAGCGTCTGGTCCGCGGTATTGCCGTCATCAGGCTGCACGTACTGGATGCGGTGCATCAGCGGAAGCCCGTCCTCTGTCTTCAGATCCTTCAGTGTGATTGAGCCGTAGCCGTTTGCGGGCATCGTGTCATTGCGCAGCTTGCCGCCCGTTTCCTTCATAAACGTCGTTTCCGGCGATGCGAAGGCATTCGGGTACATATGAAAATAAAGCTCATTGACGGGTTTGCGTCCGGGATGCTTCCAGGTGATGGTTTCCTTTCCCTGTAGAATCCGCCCTTCTTCCAAAGACACATCGATGTGATATTCCACGACCCGGTTGCTCAGAACCTCAGCCTTGGATTGTGAAGGCACGGCAGGAGCCTGGGGCATGGAAGAGGGAGCCGGAGGCTTGGCCTGTTCCGGCGCAGCCGCAGCGGGTGACTGACGGGCGGACACAGCGGTTCCCCCGGACAGGATGGAAAGAACAAGCAGCAGACAGAGAAAGGTTTTGCCGCGCTGTAGCTTCATATTGATTTGGATACCTCCCGTTGACAAGCATCTACAGCATGTATATGTTTGCTTTCGGGAGATTATTAGTTAAAATAATTTGTAGATGTTGAATGGCCGACAATGATATGGAGGAATAGATTATGAATCAGAATCAGCCTGACGGCAAGAAGCAAATCGCTTTGAATATTGTGAGCAGCAAAAGCAAGCATAAAGGCTTTGGGGCCGGCTCCATCGACCTGAACAACATGTCCCCGGTCATCATTGACCGCGGTGAAGCGAAGATTGATATTGGAGCCATGCACGCAAAGAGCAAGGTGGAGCGCGGGATCAAATTTTCGGCCAACAAAGAGGACGTGCCTAACGGCCGTCAGGTGTGGGTCGTATGGGTAGCGGTGGACCGGACGGCGGACAGCCGTTTTTACGGTGGCGCGACGGCCTGTGAGATGCTGATTGATGAAGAGGCCAAGCGGGGCTGGAAAATTCTCGCCGACCATGTGAACCGGATGGATTATGCGCTGAAGCGCAGATTTATGCTGGATGAGCTGGGCGGTGAGGAGAAGACTGCGCTGAAGAAGCTGCTGATTTCCCATAATGAAGAATGGTGGAACGCTTCTCCTGATGAGTTAAAACAGGCGCTTGAGAACTGAGAAAATACTATAGATAACGAACAAGGGGTGTCCTAAAAGGTCCATTAACCTGGGGCACTCTTTCGTATGTTCTGAGACGCTCCGTGCGCACCCTTACAGCTCTCCATACCTGCTGAACCATTCCAGAGGCGCTTTCTTGGCAGAATTGTAAGCATGGTTCTCAATAATGAAGCGCCAAGGCTTGCTGGCGTATTCTTCAGCATAATCGATGTTGATGCGCGGGCCGCGCATGATGCCGAAGTCCGGCGCGGCTGGCGGTGCGGCTTCCAGCCACAGGGGGCCGGACGGCTGGTGCAGCGGGATGCCGTTCAGGCTTTTGTCGATGCGCAGCGCCTTGCACAGTCTGCCGGGTCCGCCGCTTAACTCGTAAGGCCGTTTCGGGGCCCCGCCTCTGTAGCTTGCCATCAGGGCGGCATCCCTGTCCGTAAGCGGTTCAACAGCGCGGATCAGGACCGCCTGCGGATCATCTTCCGCGCCGGTCACGACGTTCAGGCAGTGGTACATTCCGTAAATGAGATACACATAAGCGCCGCCGCCCGGCTGAAACATCGTCTCTGTACGAGCGGTCCTGCGGTTGCTGTAAGCATGACTTCCTTTGTCTTCCGCGCCGCCGTAGCTCTCCGTTTCAACGATCCGGCAGCGGATTTCCCCATCCTCCGTTAACCGGACGAGCGTTTGGCCGAGCAGTCGCGGGGCCGCTTCCAGCGCACTCATGGCGAACAAGCAGGCAGTGAGCGGGATGGGCTTGCCGGCAGCCTCCGAGTTGCCCGAGAAGGGCGTTCGGGAATGCGCTGTCTGTTCATGCTGTTGATTCACGAGTACACCTCTTCCTGCTTATGATCTGTACTCATGATAACATAACCTATTCCATCAGCCAGCGTTTGAAATCAGCCCACCAGGATCTTTTCTCCTCCCGGTCATTCGCCTGCAAGCCGTCCTGCAGCATCTCCGTGTTCTCCGGCTTCGTGCTTCCTCCGTGCCCTGGGCAGGCTTCCTTGGGCTCCGTCCCTTTCAAGAACACCTCCAGACGCCGGCTGGGGCAGTCGGCGGTAGCGAGCTTGCCGGAATCCGGATCGATGTATGCACTGACGACACCTTCCGGGATGGGGAATATTTTGGGCGGGACGTTCTCCAGCGCCTTCTCCGTATATTCAGCGAAAATGGGAGCCGCGCGGTGAGCGTCCGTGGCCGTGATGCTCTTCCCCTTGTCATAGCCGACCCAAACGGCGGTTGTCAGCTCGGGTGTAAAGCCAATCATCCAGGCATCGGTATCGGTGGTGCCGCTCTTGCCCGCCACCGGCCGCTTCATCAGATCGGCCACGCGGCTTCCGGTGCCGCCTTCCTCGAATACGCCCTCCATCAGGCGGGTGAGCACATAAGCGGCCGCAGGCTTGACGACCTGCTTGCCGGCAGGCTGTGGAGCCTCGTATATGATGCGTCCGCCCGCGTCGGTAATGCGGAGAATGGCGGTCGGCTGCACCTGCACGCCGCCTCCGCCGATAACCGAGTAGGCAGCGGCCATTTCATACGGGCTGACAGGCGATACCCCCAGCGCGAGTGACGGGACGTTCTCCAGCTTGCTTGTAATGCCCATGCTGTGAGCCGTGGATATGACCTGTTCCGTCCCGATCTTCAAAATGGTATTTACCGCATAAATATTGTCCGAGGCCGCGATAGCGCGTCTCATATCGATCTCTCCGAGATACTTGTCCCCGAAGTTGCGCGGCTGGTACGTTTTCCGGTCGTCGTCATACCGGAAAAGTGTGGGTCGGCTCTCGAACATCGACAGGCTCGTCATCTCGCCGGAGTCCAGCGCAGTCAGGTACATGATCGGCTTGAAGGCCGATCCGGGCTGGCGGGTAGCGGCGAATACGTGGTTATATTGATTTTCCACATAGTTTTTCCCGCCGACCATGGCCTTGATATAACCGGTACGGGGGTCCATGGAAATGAGGGCCGTTTCCAGTCCGCTGCTGCCCTTCAGCCCCTTGCTGACAGATTGCTCCGCTGCCTGCTGCATACGCATATCCAGCGTCGTATAAATGCTCAGGCCGCCATGTTCAAGCAGCTTCTCGTCAATTCCCAGCTTCTCCACGGCCAGCTTCCGTATATAATCGCGGAAATAAGGGGCAGCTTCCACGCTTCTCCGTTCGCTCTCGGGCTTGAGTGAAAGGATCTGCTCGTAAGCTGTGTCCGCCTCGGCAGCCGTGATGCTGCCCGTTTCAACCATGGAGTCGAGCACGATCTTCTGCCGGTTTTTGGCGTTCTTCATATGATTGTAGGGGGAATAGTAGGTCGGCCCCTTGGGGATGCCTGCGAGCAGAGCGCTTTCCGCCAGATTCAGCTTGTCCGCCGATTTGCCGAAATACATTTGCGCTGCTGCCTCAATCCCGTATGCACCGTGCCCGTAGTACACTTCGTTAAGATACATTCCCAGAATTTCATCCTTGCTGTACTTCATTTCGAGCTGGGCAGTATAAAAAGCTTCCTTGGCCTTGCGCGTCCAGGTCCGTTCATGGGAGAGATACAGATTGCGTGCCAGCTGCTGGGTCAGCGTGCTTGCACCCTGCGCCATTTTCCAATTTTCCAGGTTTACAAGCACCGCTCTGGCCATGCCTTTAAAATCAAAGCCGGGATGGCTGTAAAACTTGCGGTCCTCCACGGCCAGGGTGGCGTCGATCACATCCTTGGAAATGGCGTTTAACGGCACGGGGATTGAATTCTTTCCGCCAGCCGAGAAAGTGGCAATCACCTGTCCCTCGCTATCGAGCAGTCGGGAGTTGCGGTCCGTATCCGCCAAGGGGAGACTGGTGCCGTATAAATAAACAAGTAGCGCCGCTGCAGCGATCAACCCGATCAGAGCGGTAGCGAAAGCTACTTTTATAAATAAAAAGAATCCATGTCCTTTGCTTGTTGAATTGGGCCGCATCCCGCTCATTTGATCACCTTCCTCACATATATTGACTACCCATTGACTAGTCATTATTGATTATTCATTATTGTCAAACCTCCGGGGTCTATTCATACAGAACCGCATTCGTAACGGGGGCGGGGAGGTTTTTTACGAAGAAGAGCAGATTTCATCTTCCCGGAAGGGTAGATTATATACGGAAAGGACGCCAAAATCATATTTGTGAGATAATAAGTGCAACACTAATCCTGACGGGAAAGAAGGTAAAACGATGGAATTGTGGTTTACAGAGAAGCAGACTCCCTCTTTCGGCATCACGGCCAAAATTAAACAGACCTATGTAAATGAAAAAACGGAATATCAGGATCTCGCCATGGTGGAGACCGAAGAATTCGGCAATATGCTCGTCCTGGACGGCATGGTGATGACTACGGTAAAGGATGAATTCGTCTATCATGAGATGGTGGCCCATCCGGCGCTGAACACACACCCGAATCCGAAAAAGGTGCTGGTCGTCGGTGGCGGGGACGGCGGCGTGGTCCGCGAAGTCATCAAGCATCCTGAAGTAGAGAAGGTCGTTCTGGTTGAAATTGACGGCAAAGTCATCGAATATTCCAAAAAGTATCTGCCTGAAATTGCGGGCAAGCTGGATGAGCCCAATGTAGAGGTTCTAGTCAACGACGGGTACATGCATATTCTGGAGCACAAGAATAAATATGACGTGATTATGGTCGACTCCACCGAACCGGTCGGCCCCGCCGCCCCGCTCTTCGAGAGTGGATTCTACCAGGGCATCTATGAGGCGCTGAAGGATGACGGGATTTTTGTCGCCCAAACGGACAATCCGTGGTTCAAGGCCGATCTGATCCGGAAGGTGAACCAGGACGTGAAGGAAATTTTCCCGATCGTACGCGTCTATGGCGCCAACATTCCTACTTACCCAAGCGGATTGTGGACGTTCACGCTAGGCAGCAAAAAATATGACCCGCTCGAAGCGGATGAAACGCAGATTCCTGAAATGGATACGAAATATTACAGCCCGCGCCTGCATAAGGCTGCGTTTGTTTTGCCCAAATTCGTGGAGGACCTGATAAAATAAAAGCTGTTGACCGGTTAAGGATCTGCAGCGCATTATCCATCATGATAGCCCTGACTCTGTCCGACTCGCCAGGTTGATCCTGCGCTTCGGTGAAGACAGGGTTTTTTGCTGTTTGAATTGAATTGCGGCGGGGAACTGGCTATAGTAGTACAGTAGGAATGCATAGAATGGGAGCCGAAAAAACGATGCCGCAGCACATACCAGTCCGCATCCGTCTGCACAGCCGCCATGACGGTGAGAATGTCGTGCAGGAGCTTCCCGCGGAAGCGACGATCCGCGGCGGCAGCCTCTACGTCAGGTATGAGGATTCGCAGGAAGGGCCGCAGGGCGGAACAACACGGACCACCGTTAAAATCGGGAAAGACGAGCTTAAACTGATCCGCCACGGAGACATCCAGTCCGAGCAGACCTTCAAGCCGGGCAGCAAGCTGCCCGGGTTTTACCGTTCACCATACATGAACTTCATGCTGTCGACTGATACCGGACAGCTGGATATCCGGCTGCACGGCCATTCCGGCAGTGTAGAATGGGCATATGATCTGTATGTATATGAAGAGTTTTCCGGACATTTCGCGATCAGTTTGTTGATACAGGAGGAGCAAGAAACATGACCAGCAATCCGCTTGAACAGGTGAATCAGAAAGTAAAAGAAGCCATTGAAGCCGCCATTCTGGCGGCAGGCATCGTAAGCCGGGAAGAGCTGCCGGCCGTTGCGCTGGAGGTTCCGAAGGATAAGGAGCATGGGGATCTGGCCACCAACGCAGCCATGCAGCTGACCCGTATTGCCAAGAAGAATCCGCGCCAAATCGCGGAACAAATTATCGAGCACATGGATCTGGCATCCGCTTCGATTGAAGGCGCGGAAATCGCCGGTCCGGGCTTTATCAATTTCAGACTGAACAAAAGCTATCTGTATCCGGTGATCGGCCGCGTGCTGGAGCAGGGAGACGACTACGGGCGCACGCAGGACGGAGCGGGCAAGAAGGTGCAGATTGAGTTTGTCAGCGCCAACCCGACTGGCAGCCTGCATCTTGGGCATGCGCGCGGCGCGGCTGTCGGTGATTCGCTTTGCAATGTGCTTGATTTTGCCGGTTATCAGGTCACCCGCGAATACTACATCAATGACGCCGGCAACCAGATCTACAACATGAGCCGCTCCATCGAGGCCCGTTATTTGCAGCAGCTTGGTCAGCAGGCGGAAATGCCGGAGGATGGCTACCACGGAGAGGATATTATCGGTTTCGCCAAGGAATTGATCGAAGAGAAAGGCGACTCCCTCCTGTCCATGAGCCCGGGGGATCGCGCGTCCTTTTTCCGGGAATACGGCTTGGAGAAGGAACTGGATAAAATCAAGCGGGATCTTGAGCGTTTCCGGGTTCCGTTCGACTCATGGTTCAGCGAGACCTCCCTGTACGAGAACGGGGAAGTGCTCAAGGCGCTGAATGAGCTGCGCGACCGCAATGAGGTGTACGAGAAGGAAGGCGCAACCTGGCTCAGCACGACGAAGTATGGGGATGACAAGGACCGGGTGCTCATCAAAAACGATGGCACCTATACCTATCTGACGCCGGATATCGCTTACCACCGTGACAAATACGAGCGCGGATACGACATCATCATCAACATCTGGGGTGCCGACCACCATGGCTATATTCCGCGTATGAAGGCCGCCATGGAGGCGCTCGGCAATGACCCGGACAAGCTTAAAGTGCTGATTGCCCAAATGGTAAGCCTGTTCCAGAACGGGGAAAAAGTAAAAATGTCCAAGCGTACCGGCAAAGCCGTTACGATGGAGGATCTGATGGATGAAGTGGGCGTCGATGCGATCCGCTACTTCTTCACGATGCGCAGTATGGACTCGCATCTTGATTTCGATATGGACCTGGCGATTTCCACGTCCAATGAGAACCCTGTTTTCTATGTGCAATATGCGCATGCCCGCGTATGCAGCGTCTTCCGTCAGGCGGAGGAGCAAGGACTCACTGTACTGCCGCTGTCGGAAGTGAACCTGTCCAGACTGAAGGCCGAGCATGAATACGACCTGCTCCGCAAAATCGGCGAGCTGCCGGACGAAGTGACTACTGCGGCGGCATCCTATGCCCCGCACCGCATGATTCGTTACGTATATGAGTTGGCGTCCATGTTCCACAGCTACTACAAGGCTGAACGGGTGATTACGGAGGATGCGGAGCAGACGCAGGCCCGGCTCGCATTGCTGGCTGCCGTCCGCACGGTGATTGCCAACGTGCTGAGACTGGTGGGAGTAACGGCGCCGGAACGCATGTAACTGGCAGACAAATTACAAGACATCCGGTCCTGGAAATGATAAACCTCGGACCGGATGTTTTTGATATTACTTAAGCTTAATGCCTTCCCGAACCAGCCGGCAGGCATCCACTTCCCCCAATATGTTGGTTTTGGACACTGTGCCTGACCGTCGGCGAATGGGCGAGGCTGTCCTTTTCAGCAGCGCTTTGATCTCACCTGGTGAAAGACCGGGCCTTTTTTCGAGCAAAAGCGCGATAGCGCCGCTCACATGAGAGGTCGCCATGGAGGTGCCGCTCATTTCATGGTAGCGGTTGTTGGTCCATGAGGAAATAATTTTTTCACCGGGCGCATAAATATCCACATGGGGACCACGGTTACTGAATAAAGCGATGCGTCCGAAACGGTCCGTGGCTCCGACGGCGATCGTCTGCGGATAACGGGCGGGATAATCGATAGTCTGCCTTTTGCCGTCATTGCCTGAGGAAGCGACGATCACAATTCCGTTGGCATAAGCTTTATTGACGACATCAAGCAACGCTTTGCTGCGTGTTTTCATGCCAAAACTCATGTTGATAATATGGACCCGGTTGCGAACACACCAATCAATGGCAAGGATGATGTCGGACACGTACGCCGACCCGTTATGGTCGAACGACTTGACAGGATAGATAATTGAGCCTGGGGCCACACCGACGGCCCCCCGCTCATAGCTGGCAGCTGCGATAGCTCCGGCGATATGGGTGCCGTGCCCGTTATCATCGTGCGGCAGAAGGGCCCGGTTCAGCAGGTTGACCCCGCGGGCAAGACAATGCCGAAGGTCGGGATGACGAAAATCGACGCCCGTATCAATGACGCCGATCCGGATCTGCGAGCCTGTAGACAGAGGCCATGCCTGATGGGCTTTTATTTTTTTGACTCCCCAAGGGAGAGTGGAGACGGTCTCCGCGGAGAGCGGAGCGGTCCCGCCGTGAACGCGGATGCGTGAGTCTTCTTCAATGGCAACACCGTTCTGGTATTTGCCGAGCCGGTCTCTGCAGGCCAGCGGGGCGATCAGGGCCCTGATCAGGTGGGAGGACTGAACGCTCCTCAGCCCGGATAAACCCGGCTTCATTTTCTGCAAATACGATAGACACTCCCTGTATTGAGACGCTTTATTGAACCGGATAATCTGTTTTGGTTGTCTGGAGCGGGCAGGCTCCTGAATAGCCTTGTTTAATAGCTGCAAAAATCCCGGATAGTCCATGTAGAAGCGCTCCCCCCTGTTGAGCCGTACTGAGTTATTGTATGAACAGTGCTGGAGAGCTGTATGAGAAACTTGCCCCATTTTACAATTAATAGGCGTCCCATCGTGTCATTCATTAACTGCGGACATAGGATACTGTTAGAGCCACAAGGCTCTTCCGCATCACCTTTGAAGGCATGCCTTCAAAGGGGATACAGTCAGAGGCGGGGAAACCCGCCTTTTTTGCATGCCCGCACCCCCGTATTCTGAAATCCTCTCCCGGAACGGGGCATTTGACTTGCATTTTACGCCTAAATAAGGTTTACTTAGGTGTGATAATGGATAAGTTAGTCTGCATAAAGCTGTTTGCAGGCTAGAATGTTCGTGTGAATTACGCGTGAGAGGAAGTGTCCTTAAGTGAGTACGCCACTCAACTTGAAGATTGACCCTGAGAAAGTCCATGAAATTCCGATGGTAGATCTGGCATTCATGGTGCTGAAAACAGCCAATACGCCTTTTTACTACCGTGATTTAATGAATGAAGTTGCCAAGCTGCGCGGCTTGTCTGAAGAAGAAATCAATGATGTCATTGCTCAGCTATATACCGAGATCAACATTGATGGCCGGTTTGCCTGTGTAGGCACCAACCTGTGGGGACTCAAGCGCTGGTATCCGGTAGATAAATCGGAAGATGCCATTACAGGCGGCAAGCGTCCGCGCATCATCAATGATGAGGACGATGAGGAAGAAGATTATCATGAGGAAGAGGAAGAAGTCTACGACTCTGACGATGATTTCGGAGATGTCGATGATTCCGAAGATGCTGATGATGATCTGTTCGATGGCGACGATGATGATGACACCGATGAGGACGTCGTGCTGGATGATGAGGACCTCGAGGAAGAGGAAGATCTGGAAGAAGAGAATGAAGATGAGCCGACGGAAGAAGATGAATACTAATATCGGAATATGAGGGAGATAGAATCTCCCTCTTTTCCTTTTTGCTCCATTTTCTGCTTGCCTGGGAAGTGGTCCAAAGTTTCTTGACAGAGGTATGAACAAAGGGTAAACTATTGCTTGGGCTTATGATTGAGTTATATAATATGTGCATTTAGAGTGCTAAAAGTGCCCCGTCACAACGGGTGTGCTTTTTTTGTTTTTTTATAGGGTTTTTTACGGCACGGCTCGGTGCTGTTGATCCGAACATGTAAGCGGTAGGCGGCGGAGTTGGGAAATTGATCCGCTGCTTTCTTTGTGGATGATAATCCGTGCAAACGGGTTACGCTAACATCATATGTCGCCTGAATTTCTGGACTTTTTTTAGGAGGGTTTTAAACAGTGACAAAGTATATTTTCGTGACAGGCGGAGTTGTATCTTCCCTGGGAAAAGGAATTACGGCTGCTTCGCTCGGCAGGCTGCTCAAGAACAGGGGATTGAAAGTAACGATCCAGAAATTTGATCCATATCTGAACGTGGATCCGGGCACCATGAGTCCTTATCAGCATGGTGAAGTATTCGTAACAGATGACGGCGCGGAAACGGATCTGGACCTTGGCCATTATGAGCGTTTCATTGATATCAATCTGTCGAAGAACAGCAACGTTACCACAGGTAAAGTATACTCCAGCGTCATTAGCAAGGAGCGCCGCGGCGAATACCTTGGGGGAACCGTTCAGGTCATTCCGCATATCACCAACGAGATCAAGGAACGCGTATTCCGTGCAGGCCGTGAAGCAGGCTCGGATGTTGTTATTACGGAAATCGGCGGTACGGTAGGGGATATTGAAAGCCTTCCTTTCCTGGAAGCAATCCGCCAAATCAAAAGCGAAGTCGGACGCGAGAACGTGATGTACATCCACGTTACGCTCATTCCTTATATCAAGGCCGCAGGGGAAGTGAAGACAAAGCCAACCCAGCACAGTGTAAAAGAGCTGCGCAGCATCGGCATTCAGCCGAATGTAATCGTCTGCCGTACGGAGCATGAATTGTCTGCCGACATGAAGGCGAAGATCGCGCTCTTCTGTGATATTGACCCTAATGCGGTGGTGGAATGCCGCGATGCTTCAACTTTGTATGAGGTGCCGCTCAATCTGCGGGAAGAAGGGCTTGATGAAATTGTCGTCAACCATCTGAAGCTGACTACCCCTCCTGCGGATATGGCGGAGTGGGAAGCGCTCGTAGACCGAATCAGCAGACTGGAAACGACCGTGGAAATTGCCATTGTCGGCAAATACGTCGCGCTGCATGATGCCTATCTCAGCGTGGTAGAGTCCCTTTCCCATGCCGGCTTTGCTGCCAATGCGGACGTAAAAATCCGCTGGGTCAACGCGGAGGAGCTGACGGATGAGAATGTGGATAGCATTCTTGGCGGTGTAGGAGGCATTCTGGTGCCAGGCGGTTTTGGAGATCGGGGGATCGAAGGCAAAATCAGCGCGATCCGCTATGCCCGCGAGCAGAAAATCCCGTTCTTCGGCATCTGTCTTGGCATGCAGGTATCCGTCATTGAAGTGGCCCGCGCGCTGGCGGGGCTGGACGGAGCCAACAGCTCGGAAATTAATCCGGTGACGGAATACCCGGTGATCGACCTGCTGCCTGAACAGAAGGATATCGAAGATCTGGGCGGAACGATGCGGCTCGGATTATATCCGTGCAAGCTGGCTGAGGGCTCCCTCGCCATGTCTTGTTATAATGATGAGCTTGTGTATGAAAGACATCGTCACCGGTATGAATTTAATAATGAGTACCGTGAAGTGATCGAAAAAGCCGGTCTGAAAATTTCCGGCACCTCTCCGGATGGTCGCTTGGTAGAGATTGTGGAGTATCCGGATCATCCCTGGTTTCTGGCCGTACAGTTCCATCCGGAGTTTACATCCCGTCCGAACCGTCCGCAGCCGCTGTTCCGTGAATTTGTCAAAGCATCCTTGCAGCACCAAGCTTGAGCAACGAAGGCCTCCCGCGGGAGGCTTTTTCTTTGCCACAATTTTGAACGGGGGAAGGATTTCACCCATTAAGAGCGAATACCTTGAATGATCAGTTACATCGACGGCTCGCTGCTCCGGAGCTTGCTCAGGACAGCCGTTGTTGCTTTTCGAGACCCGGGAGGTTAGAAAATTGGAGAAGAAAAAGGTTTTGATAGTCGATGACCAAAACGGTATCCGCATTTTGTTGATGGAAGTGTTCAGCAGTGAGGGGTATGAGACCTTTCAGGCGGCCAATGGAAAAGTCGCTCTGGAAATTGTTGAACATGAGGCACCGGATCTTGTGCTGCTGGATATGAAGATTCCCGGCATGGACGGGTTGGAAATCTTAAAACACATTAAAACCGGAAATCCTGAGATCAAAGTCATTATGATGACAGCGTACGGTGAGCTCGATATGATTAAGGAAGCGACTGAACTGGGCGCTCTGATGCATTTCACCAAGCCGTTTGATATCGATGAGATGCGCATCGCGGTGAACGGTCAGTTGAAGGATGGGCAAGAAGAGCCGAACCCGTTCCGGTAAAACCCTGTTATTTGCACAGGGTTTTTTGTTTTTTTGCATTTTTTGTTAAACTGCAAGTATAAATTGAAGGGTGTATTCCGAAGACCTGCATCTGGCAGCCTTGCCGGCATACATGTGAAGGGCTGTTTTTTAGAGGATGAAGGGGGTAAATACAGCGTTTTGGCCCTTTTTTGTGCCTGTAAAAGCTTGTTTAGTATTTGACATGGGATGTGGTATAATAAGCCCTGTGTGAATGTCGGCTATAAAACATAGACAAACCCAATACCCCTTAGGAGGATGAAACCATGCCATTAGTATCCATGACAGACATGCTGAACAAAGCGCTTGAAGGGAAATATGCTGTAGGTCAATACAACATCAATAACCTGGAGTGGACCCAAGCTATTCTCGCAGCCGCTGAAGAAGAGAAATCCCCGGTGATTCTTGGTGTATCCGAGGGTGCCGCACGCCATATGGGCGGCTTTTATACTGTTGTAAAAATGGTAGAAGGCCTCTTGCACGACATGAAAATTACGGTTCCGGTTGCCATTCATCTTGACCATGGCTCCAGCTTTGAAAAATGTAAAGAAGCGATTGACGCCGGATTTACATCCGTTATGATCGACGATTCCCACAGCCCGATCGATACCAACATTGAGACAACCAAGAAAGTCGTTGAATACGCACATTCCAAAGGTGTTTCCGTTGAAGCCGAAGTTGGCATGGTCGGCGGCCAGGAAGACGATGTTATCGGTGACGTAATGTATGCCAAGCTGGATGACTGCGTTCGCATCGTGAATGAAACCGGCATCGATACGCTTGCTCCTGCACTGGGCTCCGTACACGGACCTTATAAAGGCGAACCAAACCTTGGCTTCAAGGAAATGGAAGAAATCTGCAATGCGGTTAAAGTTCCGCTGGTTCTGCATGGCGGTACTGGAATTCCTACTCATGACATCAAAAAAGCCATCTCTCTCGGAACTTCCAAAATCAACGTGAACACCGAGAACCAAATTGAGTTCACCAAGGCTGTCCGCGAGGTTCTGGCTGCCAAGCCTGATGCCTATGACCCGCGCAAATACATTGTGCCAGGCCGCGATGCGATCAAACAAACGGTTGTTGGCAAAATCCGCGAGTTCGGTTCCAACAACAAGGCGTAAGACAGGATTATTCATAGGAAGCCGTTGCTATCCTGCAGAGCTTACTGACACAGTAGATTTTACAACGGACAGACCCTTCGGGGCTGTCCGGCATCATACGGATATGGAAGCACACCGCTGAGCCGGTGTTTTTCCATTTCAGTTACCAATTGACTTCCATGTGAACATGTTTGCAGCTGTGAAGTGAAGTAGGGGGACCCTAAAGCTTATGGAAAAATTGATGATTAGCGGTGGACGTCCACTGCAGGGCATGGTATCCATCAGCGGAGCCAAGAATAGTGCAATCGCCTTGATTCCTGCCGCTATTCTGGCGGAGTCGGAAGTGATACTGGATAATTTGCCTCTTCTTAGCGACGTTGCGGTGTATGCCGAGATTTTGGAGGAGCTTGGGGCAAAGGTTGCCTGGGAAGGCAGCCAAATGCGCATTGATCCTTCAGCCATCAAATCCATTCCGATGCCTAACGGCCCTGTCAAGAAGCTTCGCGCTTCCTATTATATGATGGGGGCAATGCTCGGAAGGTTTAAGGAAGCGGTAGTCGGACTCCCGGGAGGATGCAATTTCGAGCCTCGGCCTATAGACCAGCATATCAAAGGCTTTGAGGCTTTAGGAGCGACTGTCACCAACGAGCATGGATCCATTCATTTGCACGCTAAAGAGCTGCGTGGCACGAAGATCTATCTGGATGTCAGCAGTGTCGGAGCGACCATTAATATCATGCTGGCGGCCGCCCGGGCCAAAGGCGCTACAATTATCGAAAATGCGGCCAAAGAGCCTGAGATTATAGATGTAGCCACACTGTTAAATTCGATGGGCGCCGTCATCAAGGGAGCTGGCACCGAAACGATCCGGATCGAGGGTGTGTCGGAGCTTCACGGTTGCCGCCACTCCATCATTCCGGACCGGATTCAGGCCGGCACCTATATGATAGCTGCAGCCGCCACCCGCGGAGATGTGCTGATCGACAACATCATTCCCAAGCATCTGGAGGCCATCACCGCCAAAATGCAGGAAATGGGTGTGGTCATTGAAGAATTCGATGAGAGCATCCGGGTCAAGGGAACGCCTTCATATGAGCATGTTGATGTCAAAGCGCTGATCTATCCGGGTTTTGCCACAGATCTCCAGTCTCCAATGACCAGCCTGCTGACGCAGGCCCGCGGAGTAAGCGTGCTGAGCGACTTCGTGTACAGCAATCGCTTCAAGCATGTGCCGGAATTGGTCCGCATGGGTGCCAAAATTCGTGTGGAAGGACGCTCGGCCATCATCGAGGGCGGTAATTTGAACGCCGCCAAGGTCAAAGCTGCCGATCTGCGGGCAGGCGCAGCGCTGGTTATTGCCGGGCTCACGGTAGAGGATGGAGTTACCGAAGTAACCGGTGTTGAATATATTGATCGCGGTTATGATCATCTCGTATCCAATTTGCGGATGCTGGGAGCGGATGTGTGGCGCCAGAGTGAGTGATAGTGCACCAGGTGGTGTCGGATTAACGCTGCAATAGCTGGCGCAAGGAAGCAAAAGGCCTTGCGTCTGCGCTTTTGCTGCATAATTTATACCTTTTTGGGTAATAATAAATGAATGAAGATTTTGTCCTTTATCTTAATGGACTTATTAATTGAATAGGTGGTTATTACATGGATCTGCAACTTTCCGATTTGGAAGAAAAGAAGCTGACGGATTTATACAAGCTTGCCAAGCAGTATCAAATCCCGTATTACGGTCAGTTGAAGAAAAAAGAGTTGATTTTTGCCATCCTGAGGGCACAGGCGGAACAAAGCGGCCTGATGTTTATGCAGGGGGTCCTGGAGATTTTGCCGGAGGGCTACGGGTTCCTGAGGCCGATTAACTATCTCCCGAGCGCCGAGGATATTTATATTTCGGCTTCGCAAATTCGAAAGTTCGATCTTCGAACAGGAGATTTGGTATCCGGGAAATGCCGTGCTCCGAAAGAGAATGAACGATACTTCGGGCTGCTTCAAGTGAATGCAGTCAATGGTGAAAGTCCAGAGCATGCGGCGGAACGACTGCATTTTCCGGCCCTGACTCCACTTTATCCGCAGACCAAGCTGGTTCTTGAAACCTCCCCCAACAATTTGTCTACGCGAATCATGGATATACTTGCCCCTGTTGGACTAGGACAACGCGGATTGATCGTAGCCCCTCCAAAAGCTGGGAAGACGTTACTCCTCAAAGAAATTGCCAACAGCATCTCAACCAACAATCCCGAGATCGAATTGTTTGTTCTTTTGATCGATGAACGCCCTGAAGAAGTAACCGATATGTCGCGTTCGGTGAAAGGGGAGGTTGTGGCTTCGACGTTTGACGAACTGCCCGAGAATCATATCAAGGTGGCTGAGCTGGTGCTGGAGCGCGCGTTGCGTCTGGTGGAGGCGAAGAAGGACGTTGTTATTTTGCTGGACAGCATTACACGGCTGGCACGTGCCTACAATCTGGTCATTCCTCCTTCCGGCCGCACGCTGAGCGGCGGTATCGATCCGGCGGCATTTCACCGTCCGAAACGGTTCTTTGGCTCTGCCCGGAACGTGGAGGAGGGCGGCAGCCTGACCATTCTGGCAACTGCACTGATTGATACAGGCTCGCGTATGGATGACATCATTTATGAAGAATTCAAAGGTACGGGCAATATGGAGCTGCATCTTGACCGGAAACTGGCTGAGCGCCGCATTTTCCCTGCCATTGATATCAGGCGTTCGGGAACGCGCCGTGAAGAAGTTCTGCTTAATAAGGATGAGTTGGACACCATCTGGGCCATCCGTAAAAACATGACGGAAAGCCATGAATTTGTGGAAAACTTCCTGAAAAAGCTGCGCAACACCAAAACCAATCCCGAGTTTTTGGCTTCCTTTGACATTACTGCTCCGGCGGGGGGATCGAGCAGCGGTCAGCGCAGAACGCCAAGATCGGCGGCAGCTACGGTTACTGCAACTACGAATGGGTAAAATATGATCAGACCTCAAAAGCTGCAACGCTTGAAGGAACGAAAGGAGTTCCGTTATGTATTTGGTATACGCTGATGAAAAGGGCAACGTCTTTGACCATCCTTCGCTGTTCGGTCTTGCCCGCAGCGCCGATATGATCGTCGAAATTATGGAGGATGAGTTGATACCGCTTCCCGATGGGGCTACTCTGGTTGGGCTGCCAAATACACGACCGGTAGGCATAAATCCGGATACGGGGGAAATGGTGCCGTTGCCGGGAAACGTGCAGGCTGTAGGCGCCCTTTTGCCCCAGGGATATACGCGACTCTGTTTGCCGGGTTATGTGAAGACGGACAAGGAATACCGCCTTCCGTTATTCGGATATTCGGCCGTTGTGTGGAAAGACGGTTCGTTTTACGTCACAGCGGAACAAAGCGATCAGCCGGGCAAATGGAATCCGGACAACTGTGACCGTAATCAGGTGAGACTTGGTGTTCAGCGGCTGACGGAGCAGTATCCGGACAACCGCTTGTATCAGCATTTGTCCAATTGTGCGCTTGGTTATGAGTGCCTGACCTCCTCGAATACCTTTCTGAACCGGTGGGAAGGCGGTGTGCCGGTATCCTACTCCTGTAATGCGGGATGCTTCGGATGCATATCCGAGCAGCCGGATGACAGTGGATTCGTATCCCCGCAGACCCGTATGAATTTCCGGCCGCGGGTGGAGGAAATTGTAGAGGTTATGCTCGAGCACCTGAAAACCCCCGAATCCATCATCAGCTTTGGACAAGGGTGCGAGGGTGAGCCCTCGACGCAGGCCAAGCTCATTATCGAAGCCATCCGGGAAGTCCGTAAAACAACAGATATGGGATACATCAATATCAACACGAATGCCGGGTTGACTGATCATATCCGGGGAATTGTAGATGCTGGGCTTGATCTGATGCGGGTCAGCACAATCAGCGCGCTGGATGATCATTACAATGCGTATTACAAGCCGCGCGCCTACTCCTTGGCCAATGTGGAGAAATCCTTGAAATACGCGGCCGAGCAGGGAGTGTATACATCGATCAATTATCTGATCTTTCCGGGTGTAACCGACCGGGAGGAGGAGATTGAGGCGATGATCGAATTTGCCAAGCGCACCAAGCTGAAGCTTATTCAAATGCGCAATCTCAACATCGATCCGGAGGCGTACATGGAGCTTATTCCTCCAGCCCAAGGCGAGGTTTTGGGGATGAAGCAGATGCTGGGGATTTACCGGGAGGAGCTTCCTGATGTCGTGATCGGATCGTATACCCATGTTCCGCCTTCAGGGCAGGCGCGGGCGAAGATGCCGGTGATGTCACGTTGAATTGAACGAAAATCGTTGCGGATAACTGCAATGGGTGATATAATGTGTTCATATGTCCATATAACTCTGGGCTGATAAGATGCTCAGGGCGGAAAGAGGTGAAACTCATGCAAGAAGCTATTCAACCGAAATACCACGTTACTACTGTAACATGCGCTTGTGGCAATACGTTTGAAACAGGCTCCGTCAAAGAAAACCTGCGCGTGGAGATTTGCTCCAACTGCCATCCGTTCTTCACAGGCAAACAGAAGTTTGTTGATGCTGGCGGACGTGTCGATAGATTTAAGAAAAAATACGGAATGTAATCCGGTGTGCTGCGACGCAGCTAACCGTGAGTGGACAGACCTTTGCTTATGCGGAGGTCTTTTTTGTTGCTCAGAAGGAGAGTCCATTTTATCCCGGTTGATTTTTGTACATGCATAAGATATACTTATTTTCACCGTGCTAGATGGGGAGGTAGCGGTGCCCTGTAACTCGCAATCCGCTGTAGCGAGGTTGAATTCCTGTTAGCGGTATTGTCGATGTGAGGCTGGTCCCTGAGCACAATGTTGACGGCTGGGTCCTCCGCAATGAGTACTTGTGAACCTGGTCAGGTCCGGAAGGAAGCAGCCATAAGCAAGCCCGCTCATGTGCCGGAGGGCGGCCTAGCCCGAGTTGCCGCGCAGGTTTGCCGCTCGGATCGCAATTATCAATAACAGGTGCACGGCTTAATAGTAACACACAACATCTTTTGCCGAGGGCAAAGGATGTTTTTTTTGTGCATAAAAACCGGGGCATGTTAAAGTTTAGATTCGTACGGGAATATAGTATAATGTAGTAACGACGAAGGTCGCGAAAGTGATGTTGAAAGAGGGTAACGCGAATTGGAACATATAGCGTTGTACCGTGCTTGGCGGCCTCAGTCGTTTCAGGACATGGTAGGACAGCAGCATATTATCCAGACCTTGCAGAATGCCATACGGGAGGGGCGAACGTCCCACGCGTATCTGTTCAGCGGCCCCCGGGGCACCGGCAAGACGAGTGCGGCCAAAATTCTGGCCAAGGCCGTGAATTGTGAGCGTGTTCCGGCGACCGAGCCCTGCAATGAGTGTGAATCCTGTAAGCGGATCACAGCCGGGGCGGTTATGGATGTACAGGAGATTGATGCGGCCTCCAACCGTGGAGTTGAAGAAATTCGTGATTTGCGGGATAAAGTGAAATATGCGCCGACGGAAGTCCGGCAAAAAGTGTATATCATTGATGAAGTGCATATGCTGACGACGGAAGCGTTCAATGCTCTGCTCAAGACGCTTGAAGAGCCGCCTCCGCACGTCATGTTTATTTTAGCAACCACTGAGCCTCACCGGCTTCCTGCCACTATTATTTCCCGATGCCAGCGTTTTGATTTCCGGCGTGTGTCGCTGGAGGAACAGACGGACCGACTGGAGTTGATTTGCAGACAGGAAAATATCGAAGCGGATCGCGATGCGCTGCAGTATATTGCGCGTTTGTCCGACGGAGGTATGCGTGATGCGCTCAGTGTGCTGGATCAGATTTCGTCCTTTTCGGACGGACGGGTGACATACCGGCAGGTCATCGATATGACCGGGGGCATTGCTTCCGAGCAGTTCAGCAAGCTTGCCTTAGCGCTGCAGCAGGAGGATGTTGCTACGGTTCTGCAGATGATTGAGGGCTTCATGCAGGAAGGCAAGAGCGCCGATAAATGCATGGAGAATCTGCTGTATTATTTTCGTGACCTCCTCATGATCAAAATGGTGCCACAGGCGGATAAGCTGACGGAAAGAGTGCTTGAGCCGGCCCAGTTTCAGGAAGTGGCTGCCGTATTCACGAAAGAGCAGCTTTTCCAGATGATTGATACGCTGAATCGCTATCAAAGTGAAATGAAATATTCCGTCCAGCCCCAGACTCTGTTTGAGGTAGCTTTGTTGAAGCTTTGCAGTATCCAGCAGAAGCAGGCCCCGTCCCATCAAGAGGGGCAAGTGCCCGCGGCCGACAGCGCGGAAATTGCTGCACTTAAGAGGCAGCTCTCGGAGATGGAGAAGAAACTGGAGCGCGCTTTGCAGGCTGGACTGTCCGGTGGAGCTGGACAAGAGGGCGCTGGGAATCGGCCTGTGGCTTCAAGGGCGCCGGCCCCGCGCATTTCGGCACCGGTCAAGCTGCCTTCCCGGCTGAAGGAATTTATAGCCGCGAAATCCAGCCCTGAATTTTTGGAGGCTGCCCGCAAGTGGAGCCAGATTTTACAGCGTGTTAAGGAAGAGAAGGTTACCGTGCATGCCTGGTTTATGGATGGTGAACCTGTATCGCTGTATGAGGATTCCGTATTGGTGGCTTTCAAAAATAATATTCACCGGGAGACGACCGAGAAGCCGGCCAACAAGCAGGTGATTGAGAAGGTGCTGAACGAGCAGCTTGGCAGGCCGTTTCGTCTCATTACAATGATGCAGCGGGATTGGTCTGAGGCGATTGAAGGGGCTAACGCCCAGCCGGAAGAAGAATTCAAGCTTGAGCATGAGGGTGATGAGCCGGGAAAGTCCAAGGAGCCATGGATTGATGAGGCGATTGAGCTCTTTGGCGAAGACCTCATCGTAATCAAGGAATGAGATGTTTTAGATGAAAGAAAGTTTAGTTTAAGGAGATGATGATGAATGAATAACATGAACCAAATGATGAAGCAGGTCAAGAAGATGCAGGAGCAGATGCTTAAGGCTCAGGAACAGCTCGGGGAGAAAACGGTTGAAGGCACTTCGGGAGGCGGAGTGGTAACTGTACAGGCTAACGGGCACAAGAAGATCCTGTCCATCGCCATCAAGCCTGAGGCTGTTGACCCTGATGATGTTGAAATGCTGCAGGATCTTGTGCTGACTGCTGTCAATGATGCGCTGACCAAAGCCGACGAGGTTGCCAACAGTGATATGAGCAAATTTACAGGCGGGATGAAAATTCCGGGCCTGTTCTAATCTAGAATAACGAAGGGGCAACAGACTTTGTACTATCCGGAGCCAATTGCGAAGCTGATCGATGCATTTACCCGCCTGCCGGGGGTTGGTCCGAAAACCGCCGCCCGACTCGCCTTTCACGTGTTGAACATGCAGGAAGATCACGTGATCGATTTTGCCAAGGCCTTGGTGAGTGTCAAACGGAATCTCCATTACTGCTCGGTCTGCTGCAATATTACGGATACGGATCCATGTCGAATATGCCAGGATAAAACGCGGGACTCGTCTATCATATGCGTCGTTCAGGATTCCAAGGATCTTGTTGCTATGGAGAGAACGAAGGAGTATGACGGATATTACCACGTCCTGCAGGGCGCCATTTCGCCGATGGAAGGCGTAGGGCCCGAAGATATCCGGCTTAAGGAACTGCTTACCCGTTTGAGTGATGAGCGGGTAAAGGAGTTGATATTAGCGACCAACCCAAATATTGAGGGGGAAGCTACAGCCATGTACATTTCGCGGCTGGTCAAGCCTTTTGATATAACCGTTACCCGTATTGCGCACGGGCTTCCAGTGGGCGGGGATTTGGAATACGCCGACGAGGTAACCTTATCCAAGGCGCTTGAAGGAAGGCGCCAATTGAATTAGAGATCGGGGAGTGTCCCAAAAGGTCCGTTGACCTGGGGCACTCCTTTTGCATAGTTGCGACTCTCTTAGATCGAACTAATTCTTCAACTTGGCGGCATTTGTGAACCAATTACAGGAGCGCTTCAAAATGATTTCGATCCGGGTCCAGATACGGGTTCTAAGTTTGTCCATTTCCCGAATAAGTATGTAGAGACGGTAGGAACTATTGCCGAGTAACATTGGTTGGGAGTGAGCAATGTGTGGACCTGGAGTAAAAGAAAACAAAATGGGCTGGATAACACCGAATTTCAAACAGAACTGTTTGCGGATGTGTGCGCTGCCCGTGAGGACTGGATAAGAGCAGAGCGCATGTTTCAAGAAGCTGTCGAAACAGATCAGATTGATTACGCTATTTTTGTGCTCGAAGCGGCTGAGCGGAACTACCAGATCCAATTGAAAAAGGCCAAACAAAGCGGGCTTCACCGCCTTCGGCTCCCTGCTGATGAAGCGGGAGCAATAGAAGGTATTTTCCTGAGCAGAGGGAGGAAAGCGGAATGAAAACGATAGCGTGGGTGGTCATGTCGGTCTCTGTCCTGTTGTTGGCTTATTTGCTTGTTAAGAAAAAAGCGAGAGCGGGCTGGTTGGTCGCATTTGGTGCACATTTGGCAATAGCTGCAATCGGTATTTATCTCGTTAACTACTCCGGTTGGATTACCCAGGTGCATATCCCTCTTAATCCGGTAACCATAGGGACGGTGGCCATCCTGGGACTGCCAGGCGTGGGGTTGCTGTATGGCCTAAAGCTGGTTTTACTCAGTTGAAATCAAGATGTCAGCAAGTATCTGAGAACTGCAGTTGACGGGCAAAATGAATCTATGATACATTAGTCATTGTTGTTTTGAGCATTGAGTGACTCAGCAAGAATAAAGAAAATTATTTCTTTAAAAAAAGTTGTTGACTCATCTGAGGAACGTGTGTTATATTATTAAAGTCGCCGCTGAGATGCGGTGATGATGAAAAGCAAGTGTTTGATCTTTGAAAACTGAACAACGAGTGAGTAGGTTTTACATCGTAAAACCGATCCGCGAAGCCATTTGGTTCGT
>NZ_JBHHMI010000026.1:0-57134 GCF_042136365.1 Paenibacillus enshidis
TTCGGAAGAGGCTGTCGAGCGGTTGAGGCTCATCAAGAATTTCCAGTCCATCGGCTGTTCGCTGGCCGAACTGAAGGTAGCTTTGCAGGATTGCGACACCAATATGAGCACCACTCTGCAGATTATAGATTGGATTCGCGGCAAGAAAAAGGAGATCGAAAGTAAGAAGGAAGAATACGACCACATGCTGGACACCCTTAACAAGATGCTGGAGTACAAGACTCTACTCATAGACGATCCGCAAAAAGCGCAAGAGATGCAAAGGACTTGGTATGCCAGCTCATCCAATTGAGCTGCTTTGAAGTTTCCCCATTAATCCATGCGGAACAACTGAAACAGGAATGCATACAATCGATTACGTTTGGCGACTCGGAATCGCAACATCGGAGGGTATGGTACGAAGCTGGGGTATTTCCCGGCTTCTGGGTAGGAAGGCCGGTGGATTGGGCTGCAGATCAACGTCCGCTGTCTTTGCACCATTATCCCGTTTGGTCAGGTCACAGAGAAACAGACAAACTTGGGAGAAGAACCATATTGGGTGAAGGAGCAGATCGGTTTGGGATCATGAGACGGGTTTAGGACAAATAAGAGGATTCGAGAGAAAGCATACTATCCAGGATAAAAAAACATATTTCGGATCCTTTATCCTATCCCCTGACCTTAGCCACCATCCCTGAACGAAAGGGATAATCGTACAAGGCATTGCGTAAGGACAGCAAGACACGTAACCCTGGCGACCCGCCGCTACTCCCTGATCAAAAGGGATCATCGTGCAAGGCATCGCGCAGGGCCACCTCAATCTGTCTAACTTATTTCGTCAAGCACTGATTTTAGTTTTGAGTCAGAAATATAAAACATTCAGAAATTTTCTTTGCATAATGTTCAATCACTCTTAGTTAGCAGGCATTTCGTTGAAGAAAGTGATGTCGTCGATCGGCAGCCGAGTTGTCGGATGGCCCGGTTTTGCCGCTTTGCCGAGTGCGATCAGCATGATCGGAACGTAGCGTTCACTAATGTTGAAGGCTTTCTTAAACTCGGCCTCGTCGTATCCAGCCATCGGAACGGTGTCATAGCCGTGAGCGCGTGCAACCAGCATGAGCTGTTGGGAAACGATACCGCCGTCAATATGGAGGACCTTGTGCATTCTTTCCTCCGGCAGCGAAGCATACGTATTAATCGATCTCTCTACGAACGGTTTAGCGGTGTCTTCCGTCATATAACCGCGTTTTACAGATTCGCCGAAAATCTCGCCGAGCTTCTTGTACCCTTCCATATCCCCCAGCACAGCGATCACCGCCGCAGCTTCAGTAACCTGAGATTGATTGTAGGCAATCGGCTGCAACTTCTCTTTCAATTCCTCCGTCTCGATCACCAGAAAACGCCAAGGCTGAACGTTGCTGGAGGAAGGAGCAAGCGTTGCTTCCTTCAGCATCTCCTTAATTTCCTCATGAGACAGACGAACCGACTTGTCATAAACACGCACAGAACGGCGTTCGCGGATGACATCGGCGAATAAAGCGGAACTTTGACCAATTTGAGTTGAAGTTGACATGATAAATCCTCCCTTGGATGAATACTGGTATAACTGTGTTCTTTCAAACACAGTAGATCTTAAAAAAATAACACCCATCGCGGCTTGAACTGAACTGTTTCTTATATTGCACAGTATAAAATCTAAGCAAGCCGCTGTCAACTGTTTTTTTCCAGGCTCACCTAAATCTTTGCTTCCAGTTGTTTGGCAATATCTGCAATCGTATATTTGCTTAATACGCCGCGCATGCTGTCTTCCATTTCTTGCGTAATATCCTTAAACGCGGATTTCATGCTTTTACCAAGCGGGTGTGTGCCTGCTGTCTCGATAATACCGCAGGAAATGCTGCTGCTTGCACGAAATACATCATATACATCAATCAGACGAATCGACTCTGCCGGTTTTCTGAGACAGTACCCGCCGTCACGGCCTTCCCGGGTCCCAATCAACCCTTCCTTGGCGAGAACGGAGAGTATACGACGCAGCAGAGAAGGCTCTGACTGAAGATATTTAGCAAGTTCAATGCTCGGACAAGTTCCTACGTCCTCCTGCGACAATATAACAAGTGCTTGAACAGCCAGTCCGAACCATTTTGGGTGCTGAGTCGGCGTACAATATTCATGCTTCATCCTTTGCTCCCCCCTTCAGTTTACTCTTGGATAGTATGAGTAAATTGTACCGAATTCCCTTGTACGCCGCAATAGAGGAGCTTTTAACCTTCTTTAGACAGGTCGCTCAATCGTGAAAATTTCTCCAATTTTCGCATAATCATGTCCGGCTAACCTGCTGACGGCCGCCAGGCGTCTTGGGTCAATTCTTCCCTGTTCATAAATGTCGTTCTGAATGTGAAAGTGAACTATTCTGCCTATAATAAGGTCGCATCCGTTTGAATCTGTCCCGCCCAGTTCAAGCGAATGCTCCAATACGCACTCCATACGGATTTTGGCCTCTGCTACACCTTGGACTTTGATTTTAACGCTATCTGTTGGAGTCAGATGAGCCAATTCAACTTCACTTTGATCAGGCGGCAGCTTTGCCGCTGTCTGATTGATTTGACGAACATTGTCCTCATCAACGATATGAACGATAAACTCTTTTAAGTCGCTGATGTTTCTGGCTGTGTCTTTTTGCATCCCCTCCGAGCGTTGAATAGACAACGAGATCATCGGAGGGTTGGCGGATACAATATTAAAATAACTGAAAGGCGCGCCGTTCAATACGCCATTCTTGGAGAGCGTCGTAACGAAAGCAATAGGTCTGGGAACAATGCTGCCTATAAGCAGCTTATAATTTTCCCGTTCCGTATTTGCTGCAGGATCTATGGAAAGCATACAGATCAACCTCTTTCGCAGTTTAGTCAAGCTCTCTTACTTCAAACGGAAGCAGAACTCCTTCAATGTCAGCTCTATGAGGCTCATACTGTGCAGGCAGCTTTAAAGCTTGCCCCATCGTTTCAAACGATTCATCATGAGCAAATCCCGGAGGATCCGTAGCGATTTCAAACAAAATTTCGCCATGCTCTCTAAAGTATATCGCATTAAAATAGTTCCGGTCCCGCACCGCTGTCACTCCATAGCCATTTTCTGCAATATATTTTTGCCATTCCAATTGATCCTGGTCATCTTTGGCCCGCCATGCAATATGATGAACCGTTCCGACCCCCATCTGACCATGACCTACTGAAGAAAGTTTAAGATCTACAATGTTGCCGATATCAGCGGAAGAGCGGTAACGGGCAATATCTCCTTCTTTTGCTATAAATTCAAGTCCCATTACTTTCTCCAATAATTCAGCCGTTTGTTCAGGGTGTGCAGATAACAGCGTTGCTCCCCCAAAACCCTTGATGGCCACATCGGAGGTGATGCCCCCGAAGTTCCACGAGTTTAGTTCTCCTTCTTCCCGTTCCACAATTTCCAGATGAAGTCCATGCGGATCATCAAATTCCAGATACTGCTCGTTAAAACGCTCCATTTTTGAAAACGGAACTTTAAAATGCTCAAGCCGCTCCTCCCAGAACTTCATTGCCCCTTTAGGCACAACAAAAGAGATAACTCCCACTTGGCCATCGCCAATGGTTCCCTTGTAAGCATTAGCCCAGGGGAAGAACGTAATAATCGTCCCAGGCTTACCACCTTCATTACCGAAATAAAGGTGATACGTACCCGGATCATCAAAATTGACGGTTTGTTTAACCAGACGCAGCCCCAATACTCCGGCATAAAAATCAACATTTTCCTGTGGATGTCCAACGATCGCTGTGATGTGGTGAATTCCCATTGTTTTTTTACTCATTTCAATTCACTCCCGTTTTTATTAGTGTTTGTGCGGAATTACATTTGTTCTTTATTACAACCTTCAATTTACTTATCTTTATTTAAAGTATTTTTAATATGAGATAATAATATTTCTTTATATCCATTTTGTCAATACTATTCTTTATTCGCGCATATGAATTGGGCAAACCGCAAGCTATTTGAAGCATTGCATCCGTCCGGGACATTTTGCTGCACGTCGCTCTGCACTTGGATTACATCCTGTACGCGCGACTCAGCGACAACGCCTGATCCCAATCGGCTGACTTCTATTATTCCTCAAGTTCCCGTTAGCGTATTCTATTACAAAAAACGACGCTGCCTCGATGTTTTCAATCAAGGTAGCGTCGATCCGGAAAAACAGATTACAGTCTTTCGGCCAATTCCGCGATCAGCTTATTGATGTCTCCTTGCATCAGTCCACCATGGTAACAGACGACCCTTTCGATTTCGAACGGTTTGAATTTCTCCAGCGAGCGGATCGCTTGCTCCATGTCGATGGTTGAGTAGGGAGACGAGCATTGTAGTTCACCGT
This sequence comes from Paenibacillus enshidis, assembly GCF_042136365.1. Classification (NCBI taxonomy): domain Bacteria; kingdom Bacillati; phylum Bacillota; class Bacilli; order Caryophanales; family Paenibacillaceae; genus Paenibacillus; species Paenibacillus enshidis. The sequence goes on from NZ_JBHHMI010000026.1 coordinate 4,379, forward strand.
TGTTGATCACCAGGGCGTCCCCGGCGATCAGTGTTTTGCTCGTTTGGTGGTAAAGGCTGACATGGCCCGGCGTATGGCCTGGCGTGTGAATGACCGTCAGACCACCGCCGATGGACAACGTCTCCCCATCCACCAACAGCCGCGTCACGTTCGGCTTTGACGGACGGAGGAAAATATTCTCGAACGCAATACGCACCTCGTCCTGCAGGGTTGCCAGCTCGGCCTGCAAGCTGTCCGCAGGAAATTTCAGCAGCGGCGCTTTGCCGTCGATCGTGTCCCTATCAGCTTCATGAGCGTATACCTCAAACGGTGCTGCGTTCGCTTTCTCCAGAAACTCCGGCAAGCTGCCGATGTGGTCGATGTCCTGATGCGTCAAAACGATAGCACGCAAAGGCCGACCGCTGATTCCCGCTTGCCCGGCATAAGCGAGAATCCGGCCTGATAAGCCCGGAGTGCCCGTATCGATCAACGTCCAATCCTCCTTGTCGGCAATGATGACCGGGTGAATCATCATTGAACGCCCGCCAAGCTTCATCTCCAGATCCAACATTTCTAATCCTTCCGCAATACGCATTATCACCGCCGTCCCCGGCACAAGGGCCGATCGCCGGCACACCTCCTTATATCGACATATCGACTTGTAAAAACTTATAAGTTCAATATAAAACTATATAGTTCCCACGTCAAATGGAGGTATGTTGACCTCATTTGCATCTCATGTCAATATAGGGTTGGGTGATCTGTTGAATGGAATACACGAAAAAAGATAAAATCCTCGACACGGCCATGGATTTATTCCGGAAGAAGGGCTTTAGCGCTGCTTCCATACAGGACATCGCCGAAGCCTGCGGAGTGGCAAAAGCGAGTATTTACAAATTTTATCCGTCCAAAGAGGAGTTGTTTACAGCGGCGTTCACAGCCTGTCATCAGACGCTGCTGGAGCAAGCATCTGAACTTAATCGTTCCGGTATGTCCCTTGGCTTGTCTCTGAAGAAGAAGCTGAGCCGCAAGATCGAATTCTATTTATACTATATCCTCGAGAATCATGCGCTGATGACCGCTTTTCATGAACCTCCCCTTATGCAGAATATGCCGTTCCTGGAGGCGCAGAGAAAAATGACAGGGGCCCTGCTAATCTGGCAAAAGGAAATGCTGATCGAGACATTCGGCGAAGGACTTGAGCCATATGTGTGGGATGCCGTCCTGATCTTTCAGGGCATCCTCCATGAATATATGAACGGTATTTTGCGAAAGGTGATTTCGCAGCCAATCGCGGAAATTGCGGACTTTATCGCGGATCGAATGGAGGCTGTCGCCCAGGATTTGATCCGGACAGCCCCCAGATCGATTGGCGGCGAAAGGATCGTCCGTTCTCATCCTGTGGAACGAAGCGATGAGGCGGCACGGAAAGGTACGGTTCGCGACTTCCTGGCGGCGATGGAGGAACGGATTCAAGCACTCCCCTTGCCGGAACCCTCTCGCATGGAATTGAGCGAGGTTGTAGCTCTGCTCCAGCAGGAAGTGCTTGCGGAGAAGCCGAACCTTACCCTGCTGCGCGTGCTGAAGTCCCATCTTGAGGCTGTTCCTGAGCTGCGCTCGTATTTGCGCCAGCTCAAGCTGCTGCTGACCTAGATTGCCGTTAACCTTTTGTACCTATGACGGCAGGCTGGCCCTCCACATAGCCGGCGTATTCCACAGCATATTTTTCAAGCTGTTCATCGGTCACTTCGCGAATTCCGCCTACTATAAAAGGGCTGTGGTAGATCATTCCGGTGTAATTGGCGGTTTGCTGGAACGGCCGCAGCAGCTCGCCGTAGGAATAATTGTGCAGTCCGCCAGCCTGGAACATGCTCGCAGTTCCTCCCGAAGAAATAGCAACAAGGAGTTCCTTGCCTTTCAGCTTATCGCCGCCTCTGCCGTGCGCAAAACCAAGTTCAAATACTTCATCCAGCCATTTCTTCAGCAAAGAGGGAGAACTATACCAGTGTAATGGAAATTGAAACACGATACGGTCATGGGCCAGCAACAGCGCCTGCTCATGGGCAACGTCGATCTTTTCGTCCGGATACGTCTCGTACAGCCGGTGCACGGTAACATTACCTCTGCGCTCAAGCTCGACCGCCAAACGCTGGTTAATCCGGGATGCTTCCAGATCAGGATGGGCAACGATGACGAGCGTTTTGACACTGTCGGATGCATTGGAATGATTGGACATTTAGAACAGCTCCTTTTTGTGGATGAATTTATGATAATTCGAAATATGTCGATTTGTTTGACAAAAAAATTAACATATCCCGAATTATCGATATATATAATCGATAAGAACTGAATTCATTGATAGAATCCAGTTCTTATCGCTTATAGGTCATGCTGAATATAGGAAGCAATTTGTTGTATTGCTTCTTCATCTCTTCTGTAATATGTCCATTTTCCCACCCGGGTCGCATGTACAAGCCCTGCCCGCTGCAGTATGGACAAATATTGAGATGTTGTCGATTGCGTCATCTTCAACTTGGCAGTGATCTGACTGACACATACCCCAACGTCGAGAAGGCCAACCCCTTCCTCGATTCCAGCAAAATGAGCTTGGGGATCTTTCAGCCATTCCAGGATTTGCAGACGAGCCTCATTAGATAGTGCCTTGAACACTTCAATTGGATCAATTGGTTTCATGTCACCATTATATCGATATTTTCCGATATGTCAACACAATGGCATAACAGTTGCGAAGAGATTAAACATCGAGTTTCAAACTGTCCAGCTTAATACTGCTTAGCATTTTCACCGTTTCCGGATCATGATAGGAGAGGAAGCTGCTTTGCTTCGTATCCAGCTTGGCGATTGTCTCCATATCCTCCTGGCTTAATTCAAAGTCGAAAATATTGAAGTTTTCGATAATTCTTTCTTTATGGACCGACTTTGGAATGACGACGACTTCTCTTTGTGTCAACCAGCGCAAAATCACCTGAGCTACGGATTTATGATGCTTTTCAGCCAGCGACAGCAGAACTTCGTTCTGGAACATATTATTTCTGCCTTCCGCAAAAGGTCCCCAGGACTCGATCTGCACATTGTATTGCTTCATAAGAGCAGCACTTTCAATTTGCTGACAGAAAGGATGTGTCTCCACCTGATTGACGGCAGGGGTGATTTCGTGATGAAGAATCAAATCTACGAGACGGTCCGGGTGGAAGTTGCTCACACCGATGGCTCTGATTTTCCCCTCATGATACAGCTCCTCCATGGCACGCCAGGAACCATACACATCACCAAATGGCTGGTGAATCAGATACAGATCCAAATAATCCAATTGCAATCTTTCCAGTGACTTCGCAAAGGCCTTCTTTGTGCTATCATAGCCCGTATTCTGTATCCAGAGCTTGGTCGTAACAAACAATTCTTCTCTCGGCACGCCGCTGCGCTTGATGGCTCTGCCGACGGCTTCTTCATTTTGATAACCGGAAGCGGTATCGATTAAACGGTAGCCTGCCATAATAGCGTCATAAACACTTTGTTCACATTCCTGCGCATCATTAATCTGATAAACGCCAAAACCAATGATCGGCATTTCAACACCATTGTTCAGCATTACTTTCTGCATTTGAAACCCTCCAATTTTAAATATGTTTTGGGTACAGCCTTATTATGCGGCAAATGAAAACAAGGCCGGTACCATGATTGTCTTGAATGATTGCCTTATTCTCTTATTACCACTAACTTTGCAGACCAGTAATACCTTATAATTAAAAAAGGATAAAGCTATAAGTGCGTGTTCAAAAAGTCAGGTTTTCAGCACCGAGAAGGTTGGATGAAATTAGGGACTGAGGAGCGGAGCGTACTTGGGGTACGTGAGCACCGGAAGGCCCGGTTGAATTCAAGATTCGATGTCGAGTCCGCTTCCTGACTTACTTCGTGATCAAAAGATGACTTTTTGAACTACCTCTATAAGGAGGATTCTATGCTTGAGGAAATGCTGAAACAGCAGGAGGAGCTCGCCAAATTGATTGAGCGTCATTCAGACCGGGACGGAGTTCATGAAACAGCTATCCCGTCTCTGTTTTTTATGCGTTTCACAGATGTAACCGAGCCGGTCTACAGGATTTACAATCCTGCATTCTGTGCCACTGCTCAAGGTATGAAAGAAATGCTGCTGGCGCAAGAGCGCTTTGAATATGGTGCTGCAAACTACCTCATTACATCCATGAAGCTGCCGCTGGTTAGCCAGGTGATCAAAGCTTCTCCCGACGTTCCCTATTTGGGCTTCAAGATTGAATTTACGCGGTCGCAAATTTTAGAAGTTTTAAATGATACAGCTATTCAAGTTAACCAGAAGGAAAATGCCAAGCTGGCTGTGTTTATTGGCCGAATGGAGTCATCTCTTATGGATGCGGTGCTCAGATTAGCCCGATTACTGGATAAGCCGCAAGATATCCCGTACCTTGCTCCCCTCTATACCAAGGAAATTCTGTACAAGCTTCTGCAGGGAGAGTTTGGAGTGACGCTGGGGCAAATTGCCATGGAGCGAAGCAGCACCTACCGCATCAGGGAAGCTATTGAAGAAATTATCCGTAATTACGATAAACCTTTGCGGATCGAGGAGCTTGCAGACATGGCCAAAATGAGTGTCTCGTCATTTCATAGAAACTTTAAAGAAGCAACTGCTATGAGCCCTATTCAGCTGCAAAAGCAGTTAAGATTGCAGGAAGCGCGCCGAATCCTGTTATCCGAGTCGGCAGAAGCCGCAGATGTCGCATTCCGGATGGGCTATGAGAGTGCATCCCAATTCAGCCGCGAATATTCACGAATGTTTGGTTCTCCACCCAGAGCAGACATTAAAGCATTGAAGGAAAAATACGACGAGACACTAAACCCGTCGTTCTAGGATCTTTTGGAAGCAGCGAGTAAAATCCAATGAACAGAAAAAGCCTCCTCGTGGTCATAAGAACAAACGGTTTGGTCCATAGACGTTCCAGCACTCCCCTATGAAAAAACGGGCTGGGGAGCGTCTGCCAACCCGTATGCATCAGTTTTGACTCCAGACATTCTCTAATTCGTATGAAGCTCCAGGACTACTTTCCGAACCTGGTCAGGGTTGGTTTCGATGAGCTTGATTGCTTCATGAAAATTCTCCAACGCAAAACGATGACTGACAAAAGCATTCACATCGATCTTCCCGCTGTTAAACCATTCTATCACTTCAGGAAATTTGCCCGATTGCAATCGGGATCCCGCTATCGTTAATTCCTTCTTGGTAATGAGGAACTGCGGTATTTGCGACGGGGTTACGCCAAAGCCGAGAACGACGACCCGTCCAGCTACAGAGGTCATTTCCACCGCCTGCTCGAAGGTTTTTTCCGTACAAACCGCATCAATCGTTACGTTCGGACCTAATCCGCCCGTAATGCGATTGATCTCGTCGGCTATATTATCCGTAAGCGGATTCAATGTATAGTCGGCACCAACTTTCTTGGCGTAAGCAAGCTTCTCATCGCTCAAGTCGGAAATCATGCATACCGCGCCTTTGATTTTGGCGACCTGCAGCGCACACAAGCCAATCGGGCCCGCTCCCATAATAAAAACATAATCTCCGGCCCGGACATCACCACGCCAGTTGGCTTGAGCGCCAATCGTGAACGGTTCGACCAAAACCGCCTCCTCCCAGGCCAAGCGATTGTCCACTTTATGCACTAAATGCTCGGGAAGAACAATATATTCCTGAAAGGAGCCATCTTTGTGAACTCCGTAAACCTGCAGCTTGACACACACATTTGGGCGCCCTGCTTTGCAGGCATAACATTGCCCGCAGGTTTCGATCGGCTCCATGACAACCTTATCTCCAGGTATCAGCCGGCTGACATCTGCGCCGATTTCTGCGATTTCCCCAACCATCTCGTGTCCGATGACGCGGGGGTAGGTAGCCACCGGAGAGGTCCCGTGATAAATGTGCATGTCGGAGCCGCATATGCCTACCATGCGAACCTTAATCAGCACCTCGTTACCGTGAACAATACGCGGCATTTCTTTCTCAATCAGTTCCATTTTCCCTGGTTCTACAACTTGTATCGCTTTCAATCCACTCACTCCATCATTTATGATTTAGGTTTATTTATTTAAGCCATCGTTTGTTCTGCGGCAGAATTCACTTTTTCAACCTTAATGGGCTTAACGAAGAAAGCAACACACAACGCCCCGATCACCGCCAAGCCTCCTGCCAAAATGAAAGCGCTTGTAAAATGGCCTGTCGTTTGAACGAGCAATCCCGTAGCCGTCGGCCCTATGATGCCGGATGTATTCGCCAGAAAATGCATGAAACCACCGACGCCGCCGACCCGTTCTTTTTCAACCGTATCTTGAATAATTGCCCAGTATGTAATGGCTGTAAGATACAGGAAGAATACTGCCGCTGCCATCAATGAAACCGCGGCGGCCGTTGTGTTAACAAGACCGGCAAAACCGATACTGAGCGCAGCGCCAAGCAAACAAGTGACCAATACGACCTTGCGGGAGAACATGGCATTTCCCGTCTTTTTGTAAAGAAAATCGATAATAAAACCACCCAGGGCAAAACCAAGAAAACCAACCGTCCACGGAATCATCGTGGCAAAGCTCATTTCCTTGATGTCAAGCCCTCTGGCCTGGATTAAGTAACTTGGAAACCAGGTCAAGAAGAAAAACAAGATATAGTTGTAGGCAAAAAACGCTACTGACGTGAACAAAACCGTCGGATGCTTCAAATAGTATGAGAGCGGTGTTTTAGTTTTGCCGGTCGGAGCATGCTGCACCTCTTCTTCATCGTCTGCAACGTTCTTTGGAGCATCCTTAACGCATTTGACCCAGAACACAGTCCAAATCAAGCCAATAATCGTAATCAGGACAAAAGATACTTTCCAGCCCCACGTCAAGGCTATGATCCCGACGATTGGACCCGAAATAGCTCCGCCCAGCGCGGTTCCGGCCATGGAGATCGATAAAGCTCTGGCCCGGTATTTCTTCGGAAACCAGTTATTGACCATTTTGCTTTGCGATGAGGAGAGCGGGCCTTCCCCCATCCCGAACAATACACGCGCAACAAACAAGGAGGAGAAGTTGAAGGTAGCGGCGGTTAAACCGGCAAAAAGCGACCATAATGTCATGGAATAACCGAGTACCTTTTTCGGGCCGAATTTGTCGGACAAGAAACCGCCTATAAAGTTAAAGAGAGCGTAACCAATAAAGAAGCTGCTGAATAATAGGCCCATTTGCGCCGCATCCAGCTGAAAATTTTCCTGAATTAATGGAGCTGCAACGGAGAAGGCCGAGCGATCCAGATAATTAATAACCCCCGCCAGAAACAGCAAAATCAGAACGATGCCACGCCCTTTAGATAACATGAGCTGTTAACTCCCTTCAATATGGATTTTGCGATAAAGTTCATCGACGTACAATGCAAACCGCAATTCGTTCAGCAATATCCTATTCTCCTCGATGATCCTCCTTGCAGTTTGTTATTGTTCTTTCCAATTAAAATAAAGCGCTTTCTTTTTCTGGAATTTTTCATCCGTTAAACCTTTGGGTCGACCACAAAAGAAATACTAGCATACATTATGCTAGTATACAAGATATAATTTGCTGTAATTTTGTTGCCGACGCATCTCTTCGCAAAACAAAAAATCGTAAAATGATTAGGGAAATCATTTTACGATTGGAAATACTGCGAGTACTTGTTAATTAAATCTGGCGTAAAATTTTCAAGTGATGTAATGTGCTCTCTGAGTAACCGTTCCGTTTCCTCTTCGTTATTAGCTGTTATGGCTTCGAATATAGACTCGTGTTCGTTTACAAGCTGATTCATATGCTTCGTTTCCAGCAACTCCAAATACCGCATACGGTTTAAATGACCGCGCATTTGATTGATGATCGACACCAGGGTGGAATTTCCCGTAAGCTCCAAAATTGTACTGTGGAAGCTCTCATCAAGCTGAAGGAACATATCGAAGTTATGTTGATCAATTATTTTTCGATGCTCCTCCAGAATACCCTTGATCTGCTGATACGGCTTCTCGAAGCTGGCATCGTTTGCTCTCCACTTCCGGGCCACTTCTTTAAAAACGCTCACCTCAAGACTCACACGTACAAAGCGAGCCTCCTCGATCTTCTTCTTAGACATATATGCGATGCGGGCCCCACGCTGCGGCAGGATCTCGATTAACTCTTCTGTCAACAAACGGCGGAAAGCCTCTCTTATCGGTGTGCGGCTTACCCCTAATGTATTGCCCAATTCCGATTCAAATACAAGCTGTCCTGGTTCCAACTGCAACGTAACAATAGCCCCCCGAATAACCTGATAGGCATGATCGGATAGGGTGTTCCTTTTTTTGGAGATGTTGGGTAAATTCATTTTCTCACCTTACCTAATGTGCTGCGAATAAGACCATTATACTTGTATGCAAGTGTTGGAATCAAACGTTTTATCCCAAGCCGGCGCTCCGTACAAGATATACTTTTTTAAAACCACCAAGTATGCCTGCCTTATTTCCCCCACTGAAAGAGGTTAGAAATTTAGAACAACCCACTCTGTGACACATTAACGTATTCAAGCTGCTTCATACGGTTGAGAAAAGTGGGCTTCCGCTTGATCAATGTTATAATGAATACCAGTAAATGGAGGTGTTTTATGGAAAACAGTAAAAATTACCTAGTTGTTTTTAGAAATACAATAAGAGTAATTATTGTATTATCGATTTTAGGAACACTTTATTATTTTAGCGGTTCCAATACTTACGAAAGCGCAAAGTTAGTTGATATCAAAAGTGATCACTTGATTATTGAAAGAAACAATACAACAAGAGAAAGAAGAACTATTTATATTCATTCACATTCCGAAATTCCCGTTCTAAAAGTTGGAGAAGAATATTTTTTCTCGTACGGGAATAGGCTTTTCCAAAGACCAGCTATTAAATCAGTAGAATCAAAATATTAACATGGAAAAAGAGACGAAGATTTTATCTACTTCGTCTCTTTTGTTTAAACGCTCTCGCAAAAATAAAAGACCCAGGTCCTCGTTGCCGCTTTAATCTAAATATTTCCGATGTCCTCGTTCATACTGACCTACACCGATCCAGCCACCACTCATCTCACTCTGGCTACTAGACCCTGATGAGGCCGAATCCCCTTCTTGCAAGAAAGCTAGCAAAAAGCGGTCTGCTTTGATTCAGCGTCAACCCCAGCAGCGCAGCCAGACGCTCTGATAGCTTTGGCTGGCTACCGCAATGCGCCTTACTTTTCATCCAGTTTCAAACATAGCGTAGGTTTGTCTCCCCTGCAGTTTCGCAAGCAATATATGAATTGACGCAGCGTGTACACACGCAAGAAAGCCTTTAGCCATCCATAAAAGGGGGCTAAAGGCAATCGTCATGGACATGCCGTCCACCGTCCCTCAAGATTACAGAGCGCCTACTACGGGGTGAGGAATATATGGCTCCTCCAGCAAAGCGATTTCTTCCGCAGTTAACTTAACCGACAGGGCAGCTGCCGCGTCTTCGAGATGGGATATTTTCGTAGCACCGATAATAGGAGCAGTGACCGGCTCTTTCTGCAGCAGCCAGGCAATGGCGATATGGGCACGCGGCACGCCGCGTTTTTCTGCAATTTCTGCAACTCTTTCCACGATCAATCGGTCAGTATCGGCGGTGGCATCGTATTTCGATTTCTGAACCTGATCGGTTTCGGAACGATGCGTTTTTTCCGACCAATCCCGTGTCAATCTTCCGGATGCGAGCGGGCTGTAAGGAATCACGCCGATTTTTTCGGCCTTGCAGAGCGGCATCATCTCGCGCTCTTCTTCACGGTAGATGAGGTTATAATGATTCTGCATCGATACGAACCGGGTCCATCCGTTTTTCTCCGCTACATGAAGCGCCTTCAGGAATTGCCAAGCATACATGGCGGAAGCTCCGATGTATCTTGCTTTGCCAGCCTTCACCACATCATGCAAGGCTTCCATCGTTTCTTCAATGGGCGTATTGTAATCCCAGCGGTGAATCTGGTACAGATCCACATAATCGGTCCCCAGTCTCTGCAAGCTCTTATCAATTTCACTCATAATGGCCTTGCGCGAAAGCCCTGCACCGTTTGGACCTTCATGCATAGGGAAATAGACCTTTGTCGCGAGCACAATTTCATCCCGGTTGGCAAAATCCTTTAATGCGCGTCCAACGATCTCTTCGCTCGTTCCGTCGGAATAAACATTCGCCGTATCAAAAAAGTTGATGCCCAGCTCCAGCGCTTTTTGGATGATGGGCCGGCTGTTCTCTTCATTAAGCACCCATGGATGCACCCACCGCTCTGCTACACCGAAGCCCATACAGCCAAGACAAAGCCGTGATACGTCCAAGCCTGTATTACCGAGTTTTACATATTCCATTCTTCGATTCGCTCCTTTGCTTAAATGGGGTCACCTTACACCAAGAGTCTAATGTCTGGAGTTAACTCCAAGTCAATACAAATTTTGATGAACAAATAATGCCTGAGCTTATTAAAACATCATGAATCTCATGACGCTAAAATAAACTCAGGCATTGCCCGCTTCATCGGTCACAATCCTTCGAACACAGTTATTGTAAACTTGAAATAAAGCGATTACAATCACTTTTTTTTAATATTAGTCATTATTACAACAGCCTTCACCTTCATTCAAGTGTCCGGACCGTTCGATTTTCGTTTTCAAATACTTCTCGTTATACTCGGAGACATCACCCCACAGCTGCCCCCGTTCTTCTACATCCAGCCCCGCCTGACTAAGCGCCTCTAATTTTCTTGGATTGTTGGTCATTAGTGTGATCGGCTTAGTCCGCAGTGCCTTTAACACCTTTGTCGCATCACTATAATCCCGGGAATCATCAACAAATCCAAGTTTAAGATTAGCATCGACCGTATCATATCCGTTTTCCTGTAGAATATAGGCAAGAGCTTTACTAAAGAGCCCGATACCTCTTCCTTCATGGTTTGCCAAATAAAATAACGCTCCGTTGCCATACTCGGCAATATGCTTCATTGACTGTTTGAGCTGGTATCCGCAGTCACATCGCTTGCTGCCGAAGATATCACCGGTGTGACAGATAGAATGGAACCGGATCAACGCATGATCCGCATTTTGAAAATCTCCATGGACGAGTACACTTGATTGTTGAAATTCCGCCAAGTTGGCAGACGATAATTTACCGATAATACGCTCAAAATCTTCTGTCACCTCGTCGCAATTAAGCCAACAGTACCACTTGAATTCAGCGGTTTCCCCAAGTAAGTTGACCGGCAGTTTAATGGGGCCGACAAGATATATGCCCCCTTCGTCCGTTTTGATCATTTTTATTTTCTTTTGTAAAAGCGAAATCATTCCAGGATCAAAGTTCTGTACCATCGGCATGACAATACTCCTTTGTTAGTCTGAATTGGATTTTCCAACAACCAACTTATGTAGTAGTATATTGCACAAAAAACGCCCTGGTATGCAGTTTATTTTACAACTAGAAGAAAAACGTCTAACGACGTACATCCACAGCAGACAACCGCCATTAAGCCCCCGGTTGCAACCGGGGGCTAACACTTTTTCTGTTTTTTTCGGTGATTCTAATACACATCTTTCCATTCTCCAATATTCGATGCGTCAAACTTAAACGGATCGCCAAGCATGATTTGTGTGCCATCTCCATCTGCTACGATTTCCTTCTCGCCAAGGTCGCCTGCTGTAAACTTCTCGCCAACCGCTCCCGTAATTTCGCCGTTTACAAGTGCATTTGCCGTATAACCCGCCATGTACCCGACATCAATCGGGTTCCACAGGTACATCCATTGGCTAACGCCGCTTTCGATATACTCGGCCATTTCGCTTGGCAGACCAAGACCTGTAAGCTGTACTTTACCTTGGAGTCCTTTATCCGTTAATACTTTACCGGCTGCAGCAATACCTACAGTTGTTGGGGCGATAATGCCTTTCAAATTCGGGTACGATTTCAGCAGTGCCTCCGTCTCGGATACGCTCTTGTCGCGAAGATCGTCGCCATAGGCTACTTTCACCAGCTCAATTTTGCTGTATTTGGGGTCCTCCAGCTCTTTCTTCATCCACTCAATCCAGGTGTTCTGGTTTGTCGCCTGGCTGGTTGCGCTCAGAATCGCAATTTGGCCTTCACCCCCGATCATTTCGGAAATTCCTTGAATCAGTGTCCGGCCGATACGCTCCGGGTCGGCTTGGTTAACATGTACCTTACGGCTCGCCGCGTTCAAGGCGGAGTCAACGGACAGTACCTGAATGCCGGAATTCATTGCCTTCATCAAAGCAGGCTGAAGCGCATCCTGATCGTTTGCGGCAATCGTTATACTATTCACCTTTTGCGAAATGAGTTCTTCAATCATTTGAATCTGTGCCTCAGCCGTTGGTTGGTCTGGCGCCTTTACAATAGCTTCGTTGCCCTGAGCCTCTACTGCGTTTTTGAATCCCTCCATTAATTTCTCGCCGTACGGGTTACCCGTATTTTTGAAAATAATTGCATGTCTCTTATTCCCTGAACTGGTATTAGACTGAGCGCTTTCGCCTGCTCCGTTTCCTCCCCCGCATGCAGCAAGCATTGTGATCATTAGAGCCGTTACCAAACAAATTTGAAATAGCTTCTTCATGTCTTGTTTCCTCCTTTAATCGATACCTTCTCATATATACAATCCGGCAGTTAGTGCCGGGATGTGCCGGATTCACCTCACGGTTACTGGAATGTGTTTGCAATTCTACGCCGTCTTATTTAATTTCCCTTGACCCAGCTTAAGCTTCGGAACAGCGACAGCGAAGATCAGCAGCAGACCGATAATAATGAGCAAAGCCTGCGCCTGCACATTGACAAGCCCTAACCCGTATCGCAGAAACCCGATGAGGAAGATCGCCAGAACCGCGCCAATCATTCTTCCTTTACCGCCAGCTGTACTGATACCGCCAAGCACGACCATGGCGATGACATCCAGTTCATACCCGTTAGCCATATTCGGTCTCGTGCTTCCCATTCGTGAAGTCAGAAACAGCGCGGCTACAGCAGACATCAGCCCGGCGAGTGTGAATACAATGATTTTGATTTTATCCACCTGTACGCCGGAGAAACGGCTTGCCGTAATGTTGCTGCCTGTCGCGTACACCCTGCGACCGAACATCGTTTTGTGCAGCAGAAGCCCGAACAGAACGGCAAAGACAATGAATACAACCAGAATGAAAGGTATGCTGCCGACATAGCCCCATCCCAGATAGTTGAACCACTGCGGGAACGAGCCTGATGCCTGATCCTCCAGAATGATGTACGCGATGCCACGATAAATAATCATGGTCGCCAGGGTAATGATAACCGACGATAATTCTTTGTATTTGACGATGAGCAGGCCGTTAATAAATCCGCAAATGATGCCCACAGCCAAACAGATGAGGACTGCGACCGGCATCGGTACTCCCAAGTTATACAGGTCAGCCATGACGACCGACGACAGAGCCACAATCGATGCGACGGAAATGTCGATATCGCCCAAAATGATGATGAAAACCATCGGCAGAACAATGAATGCTTTATCCAGAAAACCCATCGTCGCATCGCGCAGATTGACCGGGTCCCAGTAGTACTCCGACAAGTTCATATTTATAACATTTATGGAGATAAAGAGGACAACCAGCATCCACTCCCATTGGAGAAAAAAACGTTTCAGTGAGAAACCCTGTTTGTTCGTAATGATTCGTGTCTCCATAGTCTCAGACGTTCCTCCTCATCAGATTACTGCGGTCAACTCCGCGTTTCACAATCGCATTTACCAGAACGGCGAAGAGGATAATCCCTCCCTGAATGCCCATTTGCCAGAACGGGGAGACGTTGATTAGCGGCAGTGCGTTATTCAGAATTCCAAGCAGTATGGACCCGAGAATAATTCCCGAAATTTTGCCTGAACCGCCTGCGATGCTGACCCCGCCGAGTACACAGGCCGCGATAACGCTCAGTTCATAGCCTGACGCCGTATCTCCTTGGGCTGAAGCGTACTTGGCTACCCACAGGACACCCGCGAGACCAGACAACGCTCCCATAATCGAGTAAACCAGCCATAAAATTCTATCTGTGTTTATGCCGCTGATCTTCGCCGACTCAGGATTACTGCCTACTGCATAAATCTGCCTTCCGGTCCGTGTATGCTGTACGAAGCAGTATGCTAAGGCATAAATAATAACCGCGATGAGAATCAGGTTATTAACACCAAGTATCGATCCTGTCGCCATGTTCTTAAAACTTTCCGGCATCTGATGGGCGCTCACCCATTTGCCACCGCTTACCATATACGTAAGCCCTCGGAATACGTTCATCATCCCAAGAGTCGCTATAATTGGCAGAATACCGATCTTGGCTACAAGAAAGCCCAGCACGAGTCCGCTGACAAGCCCGGCCGCCGTACCGAGCAAAACAACTGCGACAGGATGCAACTCCGGATACGCGCCAACCGTCAGAGCCGCGATCATCCCCGACAGTGCGAGTGTCGCCCCGATGGACAAATCGATTCCGCGTGTCACAATGACGAGCATCATGCCAACAGCCAGAATGCTTAAGATTGCGGTATTCGTGGCCAAATCGCTGATGTTCTCCAGCGTTAGAAAACTTGGATTGCGCAGCTGAACGGCAACAGACAACAGAATAATAAACCCGAGCAGCCCAATCTCTCTGAATTTGGCGAAGCTGGCAGCTAACGAGCGCTGCTTGAGCGCTGCGCCTTTCAATGCTTCACCGGCCACTGCGGGCGTGTTAAATCCTCTATCCTCCATGTGTATCCACCTTCTAAACTTGTTTAATAAAGGAGAGCTTCCTCACTCATAGACGCCTGGAGAATGGCTTCCTGCGTCATCGACTGGCGGTCGAGAAATGCCGTAATCCTTCCTTCACGCATAACGGCAACACGGTCGCACATCCCGATGATTTCGGGCATTTCCGACGATACCATGATAATTCCGTAGCCCTGAGAGGCCAGTTCGCTAATGATTTCATAGATCGCTGACTTTGCGCCGACATCAACCCCTTTTGTCGGCTCATCGAGTATAATTACTTCTAAATTAGCAGTAAGCAGCTTCGCAAAAACGACCTTCTGCTGATTTCCGCCCGACAGTGAGCTGGCCAAATCAAAGATACTTTTCGCCTTGACGCCGACCTTCTCCGCCAGCCGCTTGGAAATTTCCGCTTCTGCCGAAGCACGGATTGCGCCTTTCTTCGTGATAAGTTCCAGGGCTGGAAGCGTAATATTGCGGCCGATGCTCCAATCGAGCACCAGTCCCTGCTTCTGGCGGTCCTCCGGCAAGTAGCCGATCCCTTGCCGCATGGCATCAAGCGGAGAGCGTATCCGTATTTTCTTCCCCTTGTAGGTCACTTTCCCCTTATCGTACGACTCGATACCAAACAGTGTCTGACATGCTTCCGTCCGACCTGCACCGACAAGCCCGGTCAAACCAAGAATCTCACCCCTGCGAAGCGTGAAGCTGACGTCGGCAAAATAACCGGTTTTCCCCAAGCCTTCCACCCGCAGCAGTTCTTCTCCCAACACAACCTTCTTCTTTGGGAACAGCTGTGTAATTTCACGGCCGACCATGGCGACAATAAGATCGGCATTCGAAATAGCATTTACATCCCATGTCCCGATATATTGGGAGTCCCGGAATACCGTGACCTTACTGGCAAGCCGGTACATATCTTCGAAACGGTGTGAGATGAAAATAATTGCCGTGCCTTTGTCACGGAGCTGCTCCGCAATCCGGTACAGCTCTTCGCTTTCACGGTTCGTCAGGGCAGCCGTCGGTTCATCCATAATGATAATATTCGCATCCGTCGAAAGCGCCTTGGCGATTTCGACGATTTGCTGCTCGGCAACGCTCAGCGCACCCATTTGCGTCTTCGGACTGAAGCCTGCCCCGAGCTCCTTCAGCAATCTGTCGGCCTCTTCATGCATCTCCTTCCAAAGAATCCGCTTGGTGGCCTTGTGAATCTTTTCATGGCCCATGAATATATTTTCCGTTACACTCAAATCCGGAAAACAGGTCACATGCTGATAGATTGCTGCGATCCCTCTATGCTTTGCATCATTCGGAGTTTTGAAATCAACACGCTGGCCATTCAGCAGAATTTCTCCCCCGTCCGGCTTGTAAACGCCAGTAATCACTTTAATGAATGTCGACTTGCCTGCGCCGTTCTCGCCCATCAACGCATGAATTTCTCCCGGCTTTAGCTTGAAGTACACGTTGTCCAGTGCTTTGATTCCAGGGAAAATCTTTGTAATCCCGTTTAGCTCCAGGATGTACTCCGTCTCCATCAGCTTCCCTCCGATCCTGTGATCGATTTAACGGCAGCGCCGTTCTGTATTCACAGCTTACTAATTAAAACGCTTTCATAATAGGGTACAATAATGACTTGAAGGGGGGTATTAATGACTTTTGGGGGTTGTTTCTTCAATATTCTTTAGAACTTTATCACGATACTTAGCAGGTGTGCAGCCAAAGCGTTGTTTAAATTGGCGGCTGAAATATTTTACGTTTTGGTAACCAGCCTGTTCGCTAACATGCTGTACCCTCATGTTCGTATTAACCAAGAGTTCCTTAGCCTTCTCCATTCGGAGTTTCGTCACATAATCAAGTATGGTCAGCCCGGTGTGCATCTTGAAATATCTCATAAAATAGGAAGGATTCATATAAACATGGTCCGCAATGGCCTGGATTGTCAAGTCTTTGCTCAAATTCTCGGCAATCCATGCTTTAGCCAGCTCTACAGGCTTCACTCTTCCACTTTGCCGAGTATGACGAATCAATTCGATGACAGATTGGATGAGTGCACTCACCTCACTCTTCAACTCATGAAGATTGGCCGCACGGTGTAGGGCCTGCAGCCCCTTTTCCAGGGAGATGGGTTCAAATACGCCGCTCATGTATTCTATTCCAACGGAGTGAATCTGAATGAATACATTCTGTACAGCAAGCTGTATGGGTTGCGGCGAATGAATATGCTCCAGTTGTTGAAACAGTTGTTTCAACAGATCATTCGCTTCTTGACTGTTCGCTTGTTCAACGGCCCTCCGCAGACGGTGGGCAAATTTTGCAAGATCAATGTCCATCTTTTCTACAAACCGTTCTGCCGTATCATCATGAAATGTTTGATTGCTGCCGTACAACAAACGATAATTCATTAAGGATAATGCTCTTTGCTTTGCCTCAGGCAATGTGTAGAGATTTTGCATCCAATTCCCAAAGGATACCGATACGGTGAATGGCGTATGAAACTGGATAACTGAGCGAATTCGCGTTGATAATTCATTTGCGATAGCCTCCATCGTTGTTCCCGATGACTCTCCCGGAGCATAAATCAGTACCCAAAAGTCGGCATTTCCCCCTTTCCAGCACCAAGTCTGCTTCACCTGCGCAATGTCTAAATTGCCTGTCACCTCGGAAATCATATTTTCCAAAGCATAATCGAACGCTTCCCAATCCTTCTTGGTATAATTTCTAGCTTTAACTGGCGGTGGATCCAAACTAATATAAAGCAGCAGATAATGGCCTTTCGGAAAATCATTTACCCAATACCCCAGTCTGGATATATCGAGCCCCGCGGAAGTAATATAGCTAAGTGTTTGCGTCTGACGGGATCGTTTCAGTTCCAATTCTTTACGGTGCATTTCATTCCATCGTTGATGCTCATGTCTGTTTTTTTCGATAATGTTCCTTACTTCTGCCATTCGTTGGCGAAATTGTTCACGGTCTATCGGTTTTAAAATATAGTCAACGGCGCCTTCCCGAATCGCTGTCTGAGCAAAGACAAAATCATTATGTCCACTGATAACTATAGGGTAAAAGGAACCGTGCTGTCTGGCTTTCTTAATGAGCGTTAAACCATCCATCTCTGGCATCTTAACATCCGTTAGAAGTAAATCAATGGCTCCTTGTGTCTGGCGGATGTATTCCAACGCATCTTTACCATTGGAAAGAACCGCTGCCACCTGCCAATTACCTTCGCATGAAGCAAGCATGCGTTCAATTCCTCGCCGAATACGAGCCTCATCATCCACAATTAACGTCCGTATTGCTTGCATGGTTTTCCTCCTCGCCCTGCTCCAAATTGAGCCTATCCATCATTGCAATTAGCGGTATGCGTATTGTAACCTCAGTACCTTTGCCATCAACACTATGCAGCTGCAAACCATATTCGGGACCATGAATCATAACGATCCGGGCATTCACGTTTCCAAGTCCGAATTGCGATTTTCTACCTGACAACGTCCCTGTTTTCAAAGACTTCTCCACTTCCTCGAGACGTTCCCGCTTCATTCCTGGTCCGTTATCCCGTACCCTGAAGACGATAGCCGTATCGCCTGAGCGTGCGTCGAATTCTTTGCTGATACTGATCTCTATGTCAAGTCTCTCACGTGATTCCAATCCATATTTAATTGCATTTTCTACGACCGGCTGCAGAATAAATTTTGGCATATAAAAGAAACCTGGATCAGATTTCCGTATAATTTCAAAAACCAGACGGTCTTCAAAACGGAATTTCTGAATAGTCAAATAATCCATAACATGCTGGAGCTCTTCAGAAAAGGGTACAAAATTAGATTTATTCTCTACCGAATATCTGAGCATTCGGCCAAGCTGGGTGACCATATCAACGGCCATGTCCGCCTCCCCTTCTTCGATCGCCATACTGATCGTCTCCAGGGTATTGTACATAAAATGCGGATTGATTTGAGACTGCAGGGCATATAGCTCCGCCTCCTGCTGGCGAATCTTGATATCGTAATTCTTCTCGATCAAATCTCGTATCGTTGTCATCATGGAGTTAAAGCTGCGTGCCAGCGTACCCACCTCATCAAGGCTGTGGGTTTTCAGATCAAGTTGGAATTTGCCCCTCTCTGCCTCTTTCATCAGCCGGATCAGTCTCTTAATCGGACGTGTTACACGCAGAACAAACACAACCGCGAATAGGGTTGTGATCATAACAAAACAGATAAAAATAATGATCGTGATTTTTCGAGTCATATCTGTTCGTGCAGTTAAATCCTGCAGGGGAATACTGTGTACGAGTATCCCATCGAAGCTTTTAGACTCCGTTACACTAATAAGCTGTAATTCCTTCCCTTTTCTAACCCGGAAGCTCCCATTCCAAATGGGGTAATCCCGGACTGAAGGATCTGTCGTGCCGATAGCGTTAGGGTCAGTATGATAAATAATGTTGCCCCTACGATTTGCAATCCACATTTTCGCATTGTTGTTCTGTTCGAAATCCATGAGGATTCGGTCAATAAACGTCAGCTTCACCGCGATAAACATCGTGCCCAAATCCTTTCGGTTATCAACGTCCTGGATCTGCTTCATGAATAGCACATACGGTACACCCCCTTCAAAACGAAGTTTGGTTTCATTCGGAAGAGTTATTTTCTCTTTCCCGCGAAGATCCATGTCTTGACCATAGGGGATGAGCATCTTTTCCCAATCCAGACCGGTAAACTTGATTTTGGAACTATAAAACAGCCGGTTTTTAGACAAGACAAACACACCGATAACATCTTCATTCATGCCGTTCAAATATGTTCGTGCCAAATAATTGTTCACCGTGAACCTGTCTTTATTTTGGTCCGCACGGCTTTGATAAGAATCCTTCCGCAAAATGGCTAAAGTACTCTCCGAATTGAGAAGCAGCTTAGGCAGTGCCATCACTTCTTCAACCTGCTTTTCAATATTTGCATTGGCTTGCCTTAAAAATCGCGGCATATATTCACCAATTTGTTCTTCAATAGATTTTTTATATTGCACAAATGAGAAATATCCCAGGAACGCCATCGGTATGACAGTTAAAATAATATAAGCTATGATCAGCTTTGAGCTTAGCCGGTAATTGATGTACTGAAATCGCCTAAGCAGCTTAGAAATCATATTGGTCAACATTTTCCTTAGTGAAATCAACAGGTTCCCCCATAATAACTACATCCCCCGCCACCCTGATATTCCCGACATTATCTATTTCTTGACCGTCAAAGGGCATATGGCCTTCCAGCATGTTTTTGGCCAGAACAACCGTTAAATAGCCTAGTTTCTTGGGACTCCAAAGCGTAGCCATCTGTGCAGAACCATTATGCAGGTAGGCTTTCATGAGGTTCGGAGTGGATAACCCAACCACCTTAATGTCACCGCTTTTGCCTGCTTCTCTCACGGCCTGGGCTGCCGCTGGTGGTCCTACAGATGAATTTCCGATAATTCCTTTTAAATTGGGGTGCGCTTCCATTAATCCTTGTGCAACCTCAAAAGCTTTTTGAGGGTTATCATCAGTTGTGACGATATCCACTAATTTTAATTTTGGATAAAATTGTTCCTGCTGATATTGTATCCAGTTGATCCACTCGTTTAAGTTTGCTGCCGACCGTGATCCCGTCATAATCGCATACTCGCCTTTTTCTCCCATCGTCCACGCCAGTGTATCCAAAAGATGACGGCCAAGTGTCTCCGCATCGACCATATTTACGAACATCTCTCTAGCCTCCGGCAGAGTGTCAGCGTCCCATGTTATCACTCGAATTCCCTGCTGCTTTGCCTTTGTTAAAACAGGAATCAACTTCAAGGGATCATTAGCGGAGACCGCAATAACATCAACTTTGCGCTCAATCAATTCTTTAATCACATGAATTTGCTGTTCTGCATCAGCGATCGGCGGACCATCATAAATGATATTCACATTTAAATCTTGTGCGGCTTCCATGGCCCCATCTTTTGCTACATTGAAATATGGAATTTCCATCACTTTGGGAACGATACCGATCGTATACTGACGCTGCATTTCTTCTATTTCCATTGGAGCCTTCGCTTCCTCCATCCGATAAATGATGTCATATTGAATTCTGTCCTCATCTTGGCAAGCGCTTACAAAAATAAAGACTAAAATGGGGAACAACAATTTTCGAAGCATATTTACCCCCTTACATAAAAGTTATGATGTTTTGATCTTATAAGATCATTCCTTTTTTTGGAAGGTAACATTTTGCATGCCACGGGTAAAAAATGATAAGCAATCTACATTAAATATATGCACAGCCAATGTACTACCGCTTCTGGAGCAAGTCGATGCCGATAGCTGAACCGCTTTATGAAAAAGGGGCTCCTCCTCCGCTCGAAGAGGTGAAGGAGGGGCGGGACAGGAACGCATTCAGCAGACCCTCCGGGAGCGATCGAAGGCCTCGTCTGGTTACCCAACATCCATGTTTACCTATAACCCAAATTATTCGCTCCAAGCAGGCTGCGTCTGATATGGACGCGGATTTCCTGGCTTCTTAAAGCTGCTGCCCAGTTTTTACAACCGTAATTTTTTGTTCTGCAATATACCATTCAGACTGTGCTAAAAACATTTCTCTATACAAGGACTCCTTATTTAAAAGTTCATTGTGTGTACCAATTTCTTTTATTTGCCCTTTATCTAAAACTATGATCTTATCCACCCATTTACACATCCCTAATCTATGTGTGAGGATAATAGATGTTTTTCCTTTTGTAATTTCAAAAAAATGTTTATATATCTCATTTTCCGAAATAGGATCTATTGCAGATGTGGGTTCATCTAAAAAAACAATATCAGCATCTCGGAAATATACTCTAGCTAGAGCAGTCTTCTGCCATTGTCCTCCTGACATATCAATACCTTTATTAAACTCA
The DNA here is from genome assembly GCF_042136365.1 of Paenibacillus enshidis. NCBI lineage: Bacteria > Bacillati > Bacillota > Bacilli > Caryophanales > Paenibacillaceae > Paenibacillus > Paenibacillus enshidis. Next base: position 26,085 of record NZ_JBHHMI010000026.1, read on the forward strand.
GGACCAAGGCTGGTGTTTGATCCATTTGGAAGTGAATTAACTATGCTCCGAGAGTTGCTTGAATTTAACGCTTGGTTGTAGAGCTCCTCATTATCTATATTTTTTAAATCACCTATTATTACATTCTCTTTAAAACTAAATGGATATTTTCCGTAATTTTGAAATAAAACAGCAATCTTATTTCTTAACGTATCTTTATTATAATCGCTTATTGATAACCCATCATAATATATCGATCCTTCAAGAAATTCATCATATAAACCAAGCAAACATTTAACGATTGTTGTCTTTCCGGAACCGTTATGCCCGACTATTGCGACTCTCTCCCCCTTTTTTATAGAGAAGGTGACGTCTTTTAATATCTTAGAACTTGAATTTATATATTTAAAAGATAGATTGCTTACCACAATTCCCTCCTTTAGCCCACTAAATTCTTCCCCTTGAACCTGTTCCTCTTCTGGCAAATTAAGAACTTCAAAGTAAAGCGGAAGAAACATAAATGTTTGATGTATATGGCTTAAAGAGGCTACGAGCTCGTTAGCACGTCCCTGAATCTGTAGTACAGCCTGTGTTAATAACATAAAAGTACCTACTGATAAGGCTGAACCAGAAGTATTAACTAATATAATGAGCATGATCAATTGAAGCAAATTGATTGATATTTGAATTGAGGATGCAAGCACACTCCTCTTATTCATCAAGTTCACATTCGGTGTTTCTACCCTCCAGAAAACAGCCTTCCATTTTTCCAAGAAAAATTTGTGAAGCTGGAACATTCTGCTTTCGGACATTAACTCACGATTAAAAAACAGCTGAGAATAGTATTCTTTTAATCTCATGTCTTCACTTGTAGTGTTATAAATATTCATCTGTACTTTGTTAAATATATTCGAAATAAAAATGTTTGCGAGGCTAAATAAAACCAGCAAAATAAGGATAGAAAAATGAAGATTTCTTAGTATATAGATCATACCTAAAATAGCTAAGATTGCTTGAAATAAGGTAAGTATACTCGATAATAAAGACACACCAATTTGTGGGATAATATGTCGAACAGTTACGATTTTATTATGAGTTTCCGTATCATCAAGTAAATGAATTTTAATTTTAGATAACTTCTCTTTTAATGAAGTATTTAAGTAGAGACTGTATTTGAGATTCAACTTATTCTCTAGCATATTGTTAGCTAGCATACATATCTGTGCTGAGCAATATAAAACACTTTGAATAAATAAAAGCAAAATAATCACATTAGCTTGTCCACCAGCGAGAGAATTACCCACTTTTTCAGTGTAAACCAACATTAAACTTTGTAGTAGCGGCATAGAAATCGACAAGAGAGTTATCCACAATAAACCAACAAGAGAAACCGCTCTGTAGATTCCTATTATTTTTATAGCAAAAGCTAAATTTTCTCTGATTTTCATTAAATATACGCCTCGATCCTAATGAGACTTGAGTAAATGAGGAGCCTGTAAAGGATATGCTAAAAGAACTCAATTATGCAATTGAGTTCTTTTAGCATATTCACTAAATATGTCTGTCTTTCATCAGCAACCACACTTAGGTGACGGAATAATATACGAGCAACCAGACGGACAGCTAGAGCAGTCAGTCCAAGCTTCGTATCCAAGGCAACTAAGCTTAAATGTACATCTACGTACACAGCAATCAGTAGGACAATTCATATGTTTCACCTCCTCTCATGAAATACGGATATCTAAGAAATCAAGGATTTTGATCGGAATTGCAAATGGTTGACTATAGACTGATAGTGACCTGAATAAGTTCCCATTACCTGTCCTTCTGGCGTTACACGGATTAGGGTTGGAAAGGTATTGACTTTTAAATCATCTAGTACTTTTTCTCCAACTACTAATTGAAATCCAGAAATTTTTTGGACTAACATTAGGTGCTTCTCACGAACACTCTCAGGGACTATTTGAGGAGGATCAAACGATAAAAGAACAATATTTTGCTCAATTTGACTGGAATCATAGTGCGATAATCTAATAAGAGCCTCTTCGCAAGGTTGGCAGCCAATTCCTGTAATCAATATCAGGCTTTCTCTAGTATCACTTAATTTATACGGATAAGTAGTTCCTGCAAGGATGTCCGTTACTATTACACTAGGAAATTCATCATTCTTTTGTAAACCATAATCCAGCGAAAATAGGTTGTTATCCGAATCATTTGGAGTTTGAGCTTTTAATCCATTCATTCTCTCTAATATTTTGTTGTTCACTTTCATTATCTGTAACTGATAATACCCAAAAATTACAATCATAGTAACTAGTAAAAGTGACAATAGTAAAATCATGGTTTCCAATACTATCACCTCCTATTCTATACTTCGAAGAACCATATTGGCCTCTTTAACAAAAAAGTAGGAAAATAATATAGAAATTGATGTTATTTCCATAAGAACTACCTGTTGCAATGAAACTGAAATTGAAGTTGGATAGGCGAAAAGTAAGTAAACTAGCCCCAAGGATAATACAGAGTTTCTTATTGGTATTTCTTTGCTTATGACGTGATTCCCCAAAAGACCCCCGCAATTGCACTTTATCACCATTTTATTTTTGAGTTTTTTTACAATCAATATGCTAAAAATATTTAACATCGAGATAATTGCAATAGATGATACCAGACTATACTTCGGAATAAACAACATGATTGGAAATACTACTTCAGATACAACAACCACTAATGACACAGTGGATAGTATTCTTTTGTCGCGGATGGGTGCGAACTGACCTACAGTATTTACGAATGATTGAAAATTTTTGATCTTAGATAAAAAAGTACTTAAAAAAATTGTTGCAATCATTAATTTAATAAAAAGAACTAAGTCCAACTCCTTCGCCTCACTTCATATAAATTTTTCTCAAATCATCGTAGGCTATATCGTCGCTTTCTGACTATAAGTCTATCACTCAGTTAGGAAACTATCTTCCAAATAAATTTAAGGTTAAGTTAAAATTATTTTTAGTATCGGGAATTGGAAATCAAATTTCGACCTATAAGTTCATCAAGTTTGAATTTTTTACAAAAGTATGGAATAATTAAGCCATACCATTCTATTTTATTCCTTTTTATAGAAAAATTTATATATAAACCTGAACGAAAGGATGATGGTAAATGGAAGTTCTAATGTTTTCAAATAAAATTTCGAATGAGGATCCTATTTTAAAAAGCATTTTTAAAATGTCGGAAATTAACTTAACTCAAATCAACAATCGTGGGAAGCTAAAAGAACTTATTCTAGAACAGCACAGAAAATACATAGCGGTTATTTTAGATTTACAAATTTGCTCAAATGATGATCTTAGTTTCTGGAAGCAACTATTGGATTTATCGCCACTCCCTATCCTTATTTTAAGTTCAGACACCTCAAAGTCATATCATGACATACGACAGCAGAAAGCAACAATACATCTAGCAAAACCTATCACAGATTTTTGTCGGCACATTCATGATGAAGAAAAACAAAAGCAGATTGATGAGTTAGAATTTATCCCGCTTACGAAGGAGGTTTTCTTTAATATCACTGGACATTGCATAAGGAAAGACAATAGATGTACTTCACTATCGAGCACTGAATTTAAATTACTATTTTTATTAGTCAGAAATCGAGGGCAAATATTTAGTTCTCATAAACTTCTAGATCAATTAGATCTTCCAGGACTATCGACATTGTATGTACATATCCAAAATATCAGGTCAAAAATTGAAAAAGATCCACACAATCCAGTAATTTTAATAAATCACAGAGGACGTGGATATTCAGTAAAGACAGAAGCGTAAATAAATACGTAGGGGTTGGTCATAGGGACAAAGATTTCTTTGTATGTTTCGTGGATTATTGCTATCATCATTAAGATATAAGTTGTCCCGTACCTTACATGTATGGCTAGTGTAAGTAATTTGTTCGCCAAAAATTAAAGGAGGATTTTTGAACGTATGAAAAGGATAATAAGCTTCTTCGTAGTTGTTCTCGTTACTAGTGGTATTATAATTGGAACTAGTCCTGGGCTTCTAAAAAGTTTGAAATTAGGCTTAGATCTAAAAGGAGGATTTGAAGTTTTATATGAAGCAGAACCTTTAGATCATGGACAGGAAGTGACTGGGCAATCATTAATTCAAACTGCTCAAAGCCTGGAGCGACGAATAAATATACTGGGGACGTCCGAACCAGAAATCACCACTGAGGGGAACAATCGTATACGTGTCCGTATTGCCGATGTTGCAAACGAAACCGAAGTACGTGAAATGCTAAAAAAACCTGCTGAACTTACTTTCCGAAGTTCAGTTGAAGGCGATAAACCTGATGAATACTCAAAAATAGAACTAAGAGGTAATGACTTTGTAGAAAATGGTGCCCAGGTAGGTTTTGATACTCTAAATCAACCAGAAGTTAGTATTAAAGTTAAGGATAAAGAGAAATTTGCTGAAATCACTAAACGGTTATTGGGGAAAAAAATGGCTATTTACCTGGATGACCGGTTACTGTCGGCTCCCGAGGTAAGGCAAACAATTAGTGATGGTAATGCTTCAATAAGTGGAAATTACACCCGAGAAGAAGCGAATGAGTTAGCCGAAACTATAAATTTAGGCTCTATCCCCTTGAAGCTTACTGAAAAATATTCTCAGAGTGTAGGTGCAAGTCTTGGACAACTCTCCTTAAACCAAACAATAAAGGCTGGCTTGATTGGTTCTTTCATCATTTTAATTTTTATGGTTTTTATGTTTCAGGCTCCTGGCCTTATCGCAAGTTTTTGTTTAATTGTTCATACTTGGCTTGTCTTAGCAATATTCTATCTCGGTGATTTTGTGCTTACTCTTCCAGGCATTGCAGCTTTTGTGCTTGGAATTGGAATGGCTGTCGACGCAAATATCATTACATATGAAAGAATCAAGGAAGAAATGCGTTCCGGTAAGACTATACGATCTTCAGTCGTAGCTGGCAGCAAGACCTCCTTCCGCACCGTAATGGATGCGAACGTTACAACCATTATTGCTGGTGGCGTAATGTTCTTCTTAGGAACAGGTGGGGTTAGAGGCTTTGCCTTGGTATTGATTATTGATATTGTTGTAAGTATCCTAACCAATATTGTATTTTCTCGTTATTTATTGAACCTACTAGTTAAAGCCAATGTACTTAACAAAGCCAAGTATTTCGGAGTTAAGGAGAGTGACATACGTGCGCTTTAACTGGGAGTGGAATTACATGAAGGCTAGCAAATATTTTTACGGATTTTCAATTTTGTTGGCTATGGTGGGGGTTATTTGTTTATCTATTTTTGGTCCAAATTATGGCGTGGATTTTCGCTCTGGATCAAATGTTGAGGTGAATTTGACTAAAGAGGTAAGTCAAGAACAGATTCATTCTCTACTGGTTGCACAAGGGATCGGAGAAAATATAGATTTAACGCAGGGGAATGAACGTTTTAGCATTCGTTTTTCCAAAGTGTTAACCGACCAACAGATCAATGGATTAAAGAACTCCTTTAATGAACAATTAGATAATGGAGCTTCTTTTGAAGTGAATACCGTAGATACAGAAATGGCTAAAGAACTAGAACGCAATGCCATCTACGCTGTCCTTGCTGCCTGTGTAGTGATCGCAGTATTTGTGTCCATTCGTTTTGAATGGCGTTTTGCAATAGCCGCTATAATATCACTGCTGCACGATGCAATATTAGTAATCAGTATATTCACAATTTTCAGGCTGGAAATTGATCTAACCTTTATTACAGCCGTATTGACTATCGTAGGTTTTTCAATCAATGATACAATCGTTATATTTGATCGTATTCGCGAAAATCTCCGCTTTTCGAAAAATAAATCAAAAAATAACTTAACTCGAATCGTCAACCTTAGTATTGAACAGACTATGACACGTTCGTTGGCAACTGTCTTCACAGTTTTTATAGCGTCTGTATGCTTGCTAATATTCGGTGGTGCCTCTATTCGCATGTTTTCGTTCGCTATGGTAATAGGCTTAGTTTTTGGTGCTTATTCTTCAATTTTTATTGCTAGCCCCATATGGCTGTTTTTGAAATCAAAGCAAAAACCAAAGATTCCAGCGGTAAATACGAAGTAAGCAGCTTCTGACCTGAACTTCCGTACTTGTATTAGGCTCGTTTCATATAACCATAAGCAACCGGTAAGAAACTGCACCCTATTTGTTAGAAATAACTAACAATAGGATGCAGTTTTTTTCCTAAAATATACGTGCATACCACCGTTCGCAGTCCTGTTCTTGTCGGGCTTTGGAAACCTGTCATTTATCTTCCTATGAGAATCCTGCGGATATGGACATGAGCATGGTGCCGACCATGAGCTGATCCATCTGAAACGGAAAGATTTATGGCATTATTTTTGATTGCGGCAACCGGCACATTATCGAAATACCCACTTCATGTCACTGTTATTTTTACATTGTAAATGGTTCCCACAAAAAATCATGCTACTCCAGCCAAACATTCTGGAAGTCGATCCAGCCGAGCGGATTCAGGCTTACGCCTCGGACGGAAGGATGCATATAGGTACTGGTCCGACGATGGTGCAGGAAGATGACCGTTGCCTCATCCCGAACGTAGTCTTCAATTTCCTTTAAATGCATGCGTCTTTGATCCGTGGATTCGGCCGCAACCGCCTCATCAATCCGGCCGGTGATCCATTTTTTTCGCTCTTCGTCGAAATAAGAATGCATAATGTAATCCCGATGCTCGTAAGCCTCGACTTCGCATACTTCGTCTTCCTGGAAGACAAGCCCCGAAACACAGAAGTCCGCGTCGGACCACGATTCATAATCCACCACTTTGGCAGAGATCCCCCATTCGGTGAGCCTGTTCATGATCCACAAGCCGTCTTCGCTATATTTGGGGTGGAAAGCTAAACGAAGAACCTCCCCGGCGTAGCCCGACTCTTCCAATGCCCTGCGAATACGTTCGGGCCTCATGGGTTCAACCGTATGGGAACGGCTGGTTTCGGGACGGAACCCAAAAGCAGGCAGCACCCGTTCGCCGCCGAGATCTGCAACCATTTCTCCGGGATGAAGGATCATCTTCACCACTCTCCGCAAGGCTTCGGACTGCTGGAGACCGTCGCGGGAAACGTTCCAGATCAACATGGTGCAGCCCTGGCACAACTTCTCGATTTCCTGCCAGGCCTCCTCCTTAGCATAGGAGTACATTCGCAGCGTATCCATGCTGTGATGAAGCTTTGCATTTCCCTCCATTTCCTGGACGCAGTCCCCCGGTATGATCACGATATCTACACGATCCAGGTAAGGCCGGCCCTGAAAATAAGCATCAAAGGCGGCAAGCTCAATTCGTTCTGTTGTCGAGGAAATCAACCTGAAGGCCCCCGTTCCCAGCGGGAGGCTCCAATAATCCCCCTCCTCCATGCCGGCAAATCCGTAGGGAAGAATGGAGGCTGCCGCCGAGCACATGAAGCGGTCAAAGACCCGGTTAGGCCGGCTAAGCTTCACACGCAGTGCCCGGGGACCCATCGTCTCAATACCTTCGACTCCTCGCATCAGCCAGCTATTGGCCGTTCCGTTCTGAAGCCGCTCAAGCGTAAATTGCACATCCCGGGAGGTAAGTTCCTGGCCATTATGGAAACGCACCCCTTTGCGCAGATGAAACGTCCATTCCGTTGCACAGTCATTGGAGCTCCAGGCATGGGCTAACATGGGCACAATCGTGCCCTGCTGCACATCAAACCTGAGTAATCGGTCAAAAGTTTGGCGGATCAAATGCGAATCAAACGAATACAAAAGCTCGGCGGGATCAAGCGTCAACGGCGGTTTCAATACCGGAAACATGAGTATATCCTGAGAATGCTGCCCTTCTTCCGCTTCCCCTTTTTTATAACCGAATTGCTTATCCAGCCATTCCAGAAACTTTGGCTTGGCCAACGTTCCGGTGGCATGGGTTCCGATCAGATCAAATGCCCGCTTATAATTCCCCTGTTCAGCCAGGTTTTGTGAGAACTCGATCAAGTAGGCCTCTTTGTCCACCTTAAAGGCAATTCTGGACCGGTTCCCCCTTCCTCGACCAGGTAACCAAACGATAAGCTGCTCACTCTGGAGCTTTGCAAGAATGAGTTTGGCATTACGCGGGGTGCAATAAAGTGCTTCGGACAGCTGCTCCAGCTTTACTTCTACAGGGTCTCCCAGTTCCGTATTTTTACCGAAATGCTCGAACAGCAGCAAATATCTCTCATCCAGCAGCGTGCTCCCCCCTTTCGTTCACATGTAAAAACGTCTATCGATGTACTTTCACAGAAGAAAAACCGCATCTTCAATAAAAGAGGAAATCCATTGGAGCAAGTATACGCTTTTTATCCCCTTTTGAATAGAGCATAATGGAGTTAGACAAAAACAAACAAAAAAAACCATCATGAGAACTGGTGTTTGAGGAGGATAAACATGCTGGAACAAGATTATATAAACGAAAAGTTGATGGAATACCGGCAAGCCCGGCAGACGCGGAAATACGGTTTAACCGGGGAACCGGCGCCGAGCACAGCCGAGCCAAATAAGCTTTTCCCCGCCAAACAAACTTCATGGGTTTTATCGGTATGGGTGAGCCTGGGGAAACGGAAAAGCGGAAAACCGTCCCTTTGAGGAGACGGTTTTTTTCGTTAAAGGAATGTTTAACAACCAAACCAACTAAGCCAATTCCTGCGAATAGCAGGAAACCCGCTAGGCACCCTCTCGATATAGAACGTCACAAGGCATTATTCATCGGTTGAGTCTCTATCACTTATCGCGGTCAAAATACGAACTTCGCTTGATACACGATGACGGCTTGGCCCGCCACTCGGACGGAAACAGGTCTGCCAGCATGAAGCAGAACCTCCACCTCGACTATCCCAGGTCTCCCCATAGTCTCTCCCTGCATACTCCGAAAACGAAAAGAGGACCCGGAAGGTCTGATGAGCTGATGCAAGGCCAAATAAGGGCCTAACGGACCGTTGGCATTGCCGGTCACGGGATCCTCGTTGATACCAATTGCCGGCGCGAACATCCTACCTTCCACCAGAACATCGTTGTTTCCCTCAGCCATTGTAAACACATAGTACCCGTTGCAGCTGATGGATTTGCTTAGCTGCGATAGTGCTTCGTAGTTAGGTGCGATTTGATTCAGGTTGTCCTTGCATTTTAATGGGATCATTACTTTCGAGTGCCCTGTAGAAACGATTTGTACTGGAGCATCAGCTATTAGATCCTCTTCCGATAATTTCAGAGCACCTAAAAGCTGCGCTTTGTTCTCTCCCTCTATGACCGGGCCAAAATCAATGGCCCCTTGTTCCATCACGATTTTATAATCGTGATTCTCGCGAACGATGTCGACCGGCAAAATCCCTGCCCCTGTCTTGTGCAATACCCTTGTCGATTCCAGCTGCAGTTCGGTCGCCCGAGCATAATGAGCCGCTATGGTTGCATGGCCGCAGATCGGCACCTCCACTATGGGTGTAAAGAAACGAATATGAACGTCATAATCGGGACGGTCGGATGCAAATATAAACGCCGTTTCCGAATTGTTCACTTCTCTTGCGATGTGCTGCATTTCAGCTTCCGACAGACCGTCCGCGTTGACGACAACCCCTGCTGGATTCCCGGTAAACTTATCCTTGGTGAACGAATCGATCTGATAATAACGATATTCTCTCTTCACGCCGCTCCGCTCCTCTCTGCCTTCAACCGCTTCGGTCTCAGATTAACTAGAACAATACTGGCAACAACCAATACAAATCCGGCTATAAACTCTGGCGTCACGGCTTCTCCTGAAAATAGGATACTGGTTATTGTTGCGGTCATCAGGATTAGAAATGTGAATGCACTCATCTCCCATTGTTTATCGATTTACACTCATGATACAATTTCGTTAATCATAAATGAAATGAATGTAAATGAGATTAAGGACTGGTTAACGTCTAGGGTCATTGATGTCGGATGGATTATCCCCCCTAACGAACAGTACGATGTCATTCCGTTTTATAAAGATGAGATGTGTTTGCTTATAAGAGACGACCACCCGCTTCAACTTCGCAGCCAAATTGGTATAACAGATTTACACAACGAACCGTTAATATTGTGCAAGGGCGAATTTGACCCTCCTGTTTATGAGCTGTTTCAACGTTACGATACTTCTCTTAACGCAGCATTCGATCTGCACAATGTAAATGCCGCGTTACGCATGGTACAGGAGGGGCTTGGCACGGCCATCGTCTCCAGGATTTCGTTGTCGTTGTCGATATTACCGCCCAATGTACGAATTCGTCCGCTTGAACCCAAACCCGTTCGTGACATTCAGCTCGCGGTCCCCTTGTTGGCCAACGCGCCGAAAGCGGTTAAGCTTTTTATCCAGGTTGCTCAAGAACTCCATACTTCAAAACCATTGCCAACAATCTTCAATAGGTGAGCATCCCGGCAAAGCTAAATTCACTTTTGACTTGTTATGGAAAGTTGTTGAGAAGGAGCAGACATGTAATTCTAATATCTCAGATCGTGCTAGTGTCAATTACGAATCGATACTTCACATCTGAAGCTAATACGCGTTCGTAGGCTTCGTCAATTTGGTCGGCTGAAATCACTTCGATTTTAGGGGAAATGTTGTGTTTTGCACAGAACTCCAACATCTCCTGCGTCTCGCGGATGCCTCCTATCATTGAACCTGCAAATGAACGGCGATGTCCGATAAGGGACATCACATTTAATGACAACGGCTCCCCTGGAGCACCAACATTAACCAAAGTGCCGTCAAGAGTGAGCAGTGAAAAATAAGCATCCATGTCGATTTTTGCGCTTACTGTGTTAATAATCAAGTCAAAGGAGCCAGCAAGTCTCTCGAATGTCTCTGGGTCGCTTGTGGCATAGTAGTGGTCTGCGCCCAATTGCAAGCCATCGTCTTTTTTCTTTAATGATTGTGACAGAACGGTGACCTCCGCACCCATGGCATGTGCAATTTGGACAGCCATATGACCAAGTCCGCCCATACCAACAACCGCCACTTTTTTGCCTGGACCCGCTCCCCAATGGTTTAATGGTGAAAATGTCGTAATGCCGGCGCAAAGCAATGGTGCTGCTGCGTCAAGCTCAATGTTGTCAGGAATTCTGACTACGAAGTTCTCGGTTACGACAATGTGAGTGGAATAGCCACCTTGAGTAGGCTCTCCGTATTTGTCAACACCAGCGTATGTTGGGATATTTCCTTTAAGACAGTATTGTTCTTCTCCTTTACGGCAGTTCTCACATTCGCCACAGGAATCAACCATACATCCGACCCCTACCCGGTCACCTACCTTGTACTTTGTCACCTCTGCCCCTACATCCGCGACAATTCCCGCAATCTCATGTCCAGGTACGAGCGGATAGTTCACAGGTCCCCATTCGCCGTGCGCAGTATGGATGTCAGAATGGCATATGCCGGCATATTTAATTTCAATCAGCACATCATGCGAATCAAGATCACGTCTATTAATTTCTGCAGCTCGAAACGGTTTGTCCGGACCATCAACAGCTCTTGCTTTGGCAGTTATCATTATATAAATCCTCCTACATGGTAGAATAAAAGCTACGATTGATGCATTCTCGACATCTGTCTATAATTTATAATATAAAGATGAGTGAATCAAGGCATATAAATCGTTAATTAAATCAATTTTATTGTTTAAACAACAAATCAAGAAAAATTGTCGACTAACTCAGGGAAGGTAGGGTTTAACAACATGGCCAAAGTGGATAGAAGAATAGTTAGAACTCAGGAAGCCATTAAAAAAGCATTTCTTGAATTGATGTCAGAAAAAAGCTTTGACAGCATGACCATTCAGGATATTTCTTACAGGGCCAATATTAACCGTGCAACAGTTTATCTTCATTATTTGGATAAATTTGATCTGTTGGATAAGATCATTGAAGAACATATCAAGAATATGAGTGATTTGTGTGAGGCAGAAGCCGATATGGATTGGATCGAATCGACTGTACACTGTATGGAATATCTGGCAAATAACTATTTGTTTTTTTCGACGATGCTGGCGAGTGGAGGAGCTCCCTATTTTCGCAGCCGGTTTGTTCAGCATAATATCGAAGAGTTCAAAAAAGACGTGGACGTAACGAAAGGTAAAAACTCAGGTCAAAATGAAGATGTCGTTGTTGAATTTGTAGCAAATGCTTATGTTGGTGTAGTGGAATGGTGGCTAAAAAATGGGATGCCTTATCCCCCGCAGGAAATAGCGCAAAAAGTGGGGGAACTTTTAGAAAGGAACTTATAATATTAGGAAGTTTTCCGTTTCAACGCAGATTGCAACTTCCTGCAGCACCTTGATCAGGATCTGATATTGCCGATCTACCGCGATATGATTGCCGATAGACGCATAAATACTTATGAAGGCAAAGTGTGCTTCTTCCGCCTGTGTTCCCGACTACATATCTCCTGATACCACCCTTTGCCAGCCGCTGTCAGAACGGAATGGGTCTTGCAGCAGCTAGCCGATTTAGCCAGAGAGGACGGGATCACGGAGGAGGAAGCTCTCCATAAACACCTTTTGGGCAGACAACCTCTGCAGCGTTTTGTGGAGACGTCTGAGGTTGCTGCAGCTGCCATCTATCTTGCCTCCGATGCAGCCGCTTCTATAACCGGTCAAACGCTGAGCGTATCCGCGGGTGTGTAATATTTGCGGAGTTTTTCAAAGTACCTATGCTTATGTCGTCGCACATTTCGCCAGCTTCTCCTCAGTTCCGGTACCGGCCATCGGCGTATAGACACAGCAGTGAAAGTCCTCGTTGCCGTTGATATGGCCAAAGGTGTTGATTTCAAAGGATAATGCACCAAAGTCCGGGTGATTCAGCAGAAAAGGCTGCGCCTTCTTCTCTTTGACATCTTGACGATCCCATAGCGCCGAAAATTCCGTACTTTTCTCGGAAAGCCTTTGGGCAAACTCCTCATACCACGCGTCCCCCTTCGATTGCCCATAATACGAGCGGAGGATGGCAGCACTGTATCCGGCAAACTCTTCCCAGTTCAAGACGCGGTCCCGCAAATACGGGTTCATGAAGAGAGACCAGGTCATGTTGCGGCCCATCGCAGGGTCTTCCAGAAAGTCATACAGAAGGCGGGGCGCCTGGCGATTCCAGGCGATGATTTCGGTACGGCGATTGACAATGATGGCGGGATACAGCAGTTGGTCAATGATCTTCTGCAATCCCGGTTCAATCGGTGAGGGAAGCACTTGTTCGGGCCAGTCCGGCAGATCGCCAAATCCCGATAGCCGCATGACATGCAGCTTCTCGTCGGGGGACAGGAGCAGCGCTCTGGCGATATTCTCCATTACTTCCCTGGAAGCAGTCACGTCTCTTCCCTGCTCCAGCCACGTGTACCACGTGGTGCTGACATTCGCGATTTCCGCCACTTCCTCCCTGCGAAGTCCGGGCGTTCTCCTTCTGCCGTATCCCCCGCTGATGCCGACATCCGCCGGCTGAAGCCTTTCCCTGCGCGATTTTAAAAATTCCCCGAGCAAATTCCGGGTTTGTGTCATAAAAAAGCTGCACCTCCGAGATGGCGTTCATCAAATATTTAAATGTTACCATCCATACCGCTCAAAAGAAAGCCTCTCGTCCGCCTGATGGCGGACAAGAGGCTTTAAATCGTGGCAGATACACATTTTGATGGGTTCTGATGTTACCTGTTGTTCATACTGTTCTCCGTTATTCGTTATCCCATCTGCAGCACCAGCTTGCCCGACGTCTGCCGGCTCTCGAGCAGTCGGTGCGCATCAGATGCGTACTCCATTGGATATATACCGTACACCTCCGAGCGGACATCCCCGCTGGCGAGCAGCTGCAGCGCTTCTCTCGCCGCCTGTCCCACCGACTCCGGATCATATACGGCATATGCCCCCAGGTTAAATCCGGCGATGTTCATGTTGCCCAGCCAAATATCATTCGTAGCATGCATCAATTCGCCGCCGCTGGCATTGCCCAAGGCGATCATTTGCCCCAGCGGCTTCAGGAGCTCCAGGCTGCGAGACCTTGTCTCCCCGCCGACCGGGTCAAAAACGGCGTCAACTCCCTGCACTCCCACAATCTGTTTGATTACATCCACAAAATCCGAACGCAGCAGCAGTTCGTCATATCCAAGTGAGGCAGCCAGCTTGATCTTATCCGATGAGCCAACCGTTCCCAGCACTGTACCTGCACCAAACCGCTTGGCGATTTGCCCAAGAAAGCTGCCCAATCCGCCTGCAGCAGCATGAACCAGAACGGTGTCTCCTTCCTTCATCCGGTTCACATGCTTGACTGCCATATAGGCCGTAGTCAGGTTGACAATGGAGGCAGCAGCCTCGGGCATCTTCACATCACCTCCAAGCTCATCAAGTGGTACCGTAAGTTGCGGCGTTACTCTAGCCTGAGTGGCGTAACCACCAAGCTCAAGCAGCTTCATGGAAGCGACCGGCTGGCCGATCCTAAATCCCTGAACGCCCTCTCCTATTGAACGGACATATCCGGACACTTCAAGTCCAGGGATCACCGGAAATGGAAACAACTCCGTAAACTCGCCTTTGCGGATCAATATATCCACAAGCCCGACGCCTGCATACGCCACATCTACAATCATCTCCCCGTATCTTGGCGCAAGATCCGGCATTTCCTTTATCTGCAGTACCTCGGCTCCGCCTGCTCTTTCAATAACAATCGATTTCATCTTGAGAACCTCCTCGATAGATTAACTATGGGGTTATCTTACCAAGGGGGTGCGGAGTCAGACAGGTTTGGGTTATACGGGTATAAAAGGTAACAGGCTACTCCTGCGGTTTTAATTAATTAGTAAAGACACTCCCTATTCATTCAGATCTATATGTATATCGTTTTCAAGGCACAAGGAAGGACTGAATATTTTCTTTGTCGAAATATTTACAAAATTTGGTTTGTGTGCTATGTTTGTTTTGTAAGCGCTACCATGAGTTGATACATGATGTTATTGTTCATCCTATTTCAGATGGAAAGGAAAGATGGTAATGAAACATTGGCTCAAAAAGGCAAGCGCAATGATGGTGGCATGTACTCTGCTGTTTGGATGGTTTGGATTGATGGCAGCGCCTGTTCATGCAGACACCGCACTTTTCACGATTGAAAGCGAAGATGCACAGCTCTCCTCCGATCTCCAAGTGGTGACTGAAATTTACGGACAACCCAAGCCCGGCTACTCCGGGAGCGGGTTTGTCTGGATGCAGAATTCCGGCACAATCACTTTTACTGTGACCGTCCCGGAAACCGGCATGTATGCGATCTCCACCCGCTATATGCAGGAGTTGAGTCCTGACGGCAGGCTTCAATATTTAACAGTTAACGGTGTTACCAAGGGTTCGTATATGCTGCCCTACACAACCGAGTGGTCGAATTTCGATTTTGGCTTTCATAAGCTGAAGCAAGGAAGCAACACCATCCAACTGAAGGCCGGTTGGGGATTCGCTTATTTTGACACCTTCACTGTGGATTATGCCGATCTTGATCCCCTGGATGTGCAGCCTGTCCTCACCGATTCTCAAGCTACACCGGAAACGCAGACTTTGATGAATTATTTAACAGAGGTTTACGGCAACCATATGATCTCCGGCCAGCAGGAGATTTATGGTGGCGGAAATAACGGCAATTATGAGCTGGAGTTTGATTGGATCCACAATTTAACCGGAAAGTACCCGGCAATCCGCGGATTCGATTTGATGAACTATAATCCGTTGTACGGTTGGGAGGACGGCACAACTGACCGGATGATCGATTGGGTGAATAACCGGGGCGGGATCGCGACTGCCAGCTGGCATATCAATGTGCCCCGAGATTTCAACGCCTATCAGCTCGGGGAGTTTGTAGATTGGAAGAACGCCACCTACAAGCCGACGGAAACCAATTTTAATACAGCCAATGCGGTGGTTCCCGGTACGAAAGAGTATCAATACGTAATGATGACCATTGAGGATTTGGCGGAACAGCTGCAGATTCTGCAAAACAACAATGTGCCGGTTATTTTCCGTCCCTATCATGAGGCGGAGGGCAACGGCGGGTTGAATGGGGAAGGCGCCTGGTTCTGGTGGGCTTCGGCAGGTGCGGAGGTGTACAAACAGCTGTGGGATCTGCTCTATACCGAACTTACGGAGACGTATGGCCTGCATAACTTGATCTGGACCTACAACAGCTACGTGTATAACACTTCCCCCGCATGGTATCCCGGCGACGATCAGGTAGATATTGTCGGTTATGATAAATACAATACGATCTACAACCGCCATGACGGTTTGTCCGGCGTGCCCAATGAGGATGCCATTACTTCGATTTTCTATCAGCTTGTTGATTTAACCGACGGCACGAAAATGGTAGCCATGACGGAGAATGACACCGTCCCAAGCGTACAGAATCTGACAGAGGAAAAAGCGGGCTGGCTCTACTTCTGCCCCTGGTATGGCGAGCATCTCATGAGCTCTGCCTTTAATTATCCGGACACTCTGAAAACGCTTTATCAAAGTAATTATGTAATCACGTTGGATGAGTTGCCCGATTTAAAGGGGGACAATCCTACCCCAAGTGCTGCGATTACGCCTGTGAATGCAACATATGATAAAGTGGAGAATCCAGGGCAGGATATTTCCGTATCCCTTACTTTAAACGGACACCAGCTTGCAAGCATAACGAATGGAAATTATACGCTTGCATCGGGCCAGGATTATACGAAATCAAGCGCTGCTGTCGTTCTGAGCAAATCCTATCTTTCCACGCTGCCGCTGGGCCAGAATGCGCTAACCTTTCATTTCAGCGGAGGAAAAAACGCTGTTCTTACAGTAAATGTAGTGGACGGCGGTGTTCATCTACCTGCGGGAGACCTGACGGTCCAATCCTTTAACGGCAACACGAGTGCCTCCACCAACGGAATTTCACCCAAATTCAAAGTAGTCAACACCGGTGATTCGGCGATTCAGTTAAGTGACGTAAAACTCCGTTATTACTACACGATTGACGGGGAAAATGCACAGAGTTTCTGGTGCGACTGGGCCAGCATCGGGAGTGCGAATGTAACCAGCAAATTCGTTAAACTGGCGACTCCAGTTGCCGGAGCCGATTATGTTCTGGAAATGGGCTTTACGGGTTCGGCTGGAACGCTGAATCCCGGCGAGAGCGCAGAAATTCAAGCACGGTTCTCCAAAAGCAACTGGTCCAATTACAACCAGGCTGACGATTACTCATTTAAGGCTTCCAACAGTCAATACGTGAACAATGAACAGGTTACCGGGTATATGAACGGTCAGCTTGCATGGGGGATTGAGCCGTAAAGAGGTAAGAAAAAAGGGTTGGATCGGGGGTTATCCCCTGCTCCAACCCTTTTGTTGTGTTAGGCAAGACAATGTGTCAGGTAATTAAAAACTCTGGAACCCGTTTTGTTGATTTTATTGGGTTTGTCGTAGCGAAACTTTTAGATTAGCCGAACATCCCATGATATCATGGGAGTAATAAACGCAAGTTGTTTGGGAATCGTTGCAAAGTATGCTGCAAAATAAGAGTGTAAGTACATTACATTAATTCACCGTCTTAATCTCCAGGCCGTGACCGTGACATTTAAAGTTATAGTTGGGGTTTTTCATAACCTCTTCTTTCTGAAGTTCATACATGGCTAGTTTATAGTTTATTTCTTCCAAGTGTTTTTGACTTTCGTCAATTTTCTTCTGAACTTCCAATTTATGCTGCCTCAACATCTCCTCTCTTTGCAAATAGGTGCTATTTCCCGATTCATAAAGTTCCTTGTAATCCTTGATTTTTGAAAGAGGCATTCCTGTCTCTTTGAGACAACGAATAAAAGAAATCCAATCTATTTGTTGTTGGTTATAAACTCTACGGCCTTTTTCGTCACGAGATATACTTGGTAATATCCCCTGCTCTTCATAAAATCGAAGTGTCTTTGCAGATACATTTAAATTTTCCACTACATATGTCATTGAATACAACATCTATTTGTCCCACCTTTAGTTACAGTTACTGTAACTAAATATATATCATAAAGAGAATGAAAGCACAACAATTCTATATATAATCATATAAAAATTAATCCTGGACATACTGTAACGGTAACCAAGTACACTGAAATAGAAAAGAAAATATGATAGCGAGGTTACAGAAATGAATCAAAAATACAGTAAGTTATTTGAATCCTTCACATTCAGAAGTGGAATAACAATGAAGAATAGAATTGTTATGGCACCTATGACCACCTGGTCAAGTAATGACGATCTTACCATTTCGGATGACGAAGTAAAGTATTACAAACAAAGAGTGAATGGAGTAGGACTCGTCATTACAGGGTGTACTCATGTTACACCTAATGGGCAGGGTTTTACGAATGAATTCGCTGGGTACAATGATGAATTCACTCCAAGTTTACGAAAATTAGCTGAAGCTGCGAAAAGTGGAGGCTCTCCTGCGATCCTACAGATTTTTCATGCTGGCAATAAAGCTTTGCCCGATTTGGATGCAGTTAGTGCGAGTGCATTGCAACCCGAAATTACTAATTTAGGTTCAACGCCAGAAACAAGAGAACTATCACATGAGGAGATTTTGTCGATTGTACGTGCTTTTGGAGATACAACAAGACGAGCGATTGAAGCCGGATTTGATGGCGTCGAAATTCATGGGGCACATGGATTTTTAATTCAAAACTTCTGGTCGCCAGCAACGAATCAACGGACGGACCAATGGGGAGGATCACTTGAAAATCGCTTGCGTTTTCCATTGGCGATTATTAACGAAATCAAAAATGTCATTGAAAAACATGCTGCAAAACCATTTATGATTGGTTTCCGGCTTTCCCCTGAAGAATCCCACAAAGTGGACGGATTACGTATGAAAGACACGTATGAATTAATTGATTTCCTTGTTGAACAGGATTTAGATTATATTCATGCTTCATTAGATAATGTGTCTTCAAAACCAGTAGACAGTCAAGATGAAAAAACACGGCTTGAATTAATTCTTGAAAGAGCAAACGGTAAAGTACCTGTGCTGGCTGCTGGTTCCATACTAACACCGGATGATGCTCTTCAAGCTGCGGAATTAGGATTGCCGCTAGTTGCCATTGGGCATGCGTTAATTATGGATCCTACTTGGGTTGAAAAGGTCGCAAATGGTCGTGAAGCCGAGATAGATTCTGAGTTGAACGTTTCGAAACTCAACCAGCTTAATATTCCAGAAAAACTTTGGAATGTCATTCAAACAATGCCAGGCTGGTTTAATATCGGAAAATAAAAAAGTAGCCCTAAAGGCTACTCAGATTGACGAAAAACCCGAGTCTTTTATGAGACTTCGGGTTTCTTTTGCTGATTCTAAGGTGCCCCGCCCATCCGTAGTTCGGTAGGGCAATTCTTGCTGTTGCGGACACACATACCGCGTATATTTCGATCTTGAAGGCCTTTGCAAATAGGGGTCGTTAAATAACCTGAATTAGGCTACTGCTCCAGAATATTGTTGCGTTAAACTGCCCATTAGCTTAACCAAGGGGCGCCAGTCTAACACTTTATTTTCTTCGGACAAGGACGTATTGAGCGAAAATAAAGTCGTATCAAAAGACAGGGACAAGATCAGGCTAAAGGGTCAGAAATAGCCTGGGTAAAAGCCGAGTAAATGTCAGGAAATAATCCTGCATTCGCTCGACTCTGATACTACTTTTAATGGCTCGCTACAAGTTTAATTTGCTCGGAACGACTTTATTTCCGTTGCACAGGACGGTTTCGCTACTTAAAATAATTACTCTACCGTCACGCTCTTCGCCAGGTTACGAGGTTTATCCACGTCATGACCCAACGCGAGAGAAGCGTAGTATGCCAGCAGTTGAAGCGTTACGACCGAAAGCGCAGCCGTTAGAACTGGCAGAGTTTTCGGAATCACAATCACATGGTCTACGGATTTCAGCAGCTCGGCAGCGTGCTCTTCATAGGAGATTGCGAGCACCTCGGCACCGCGTGCTTTTACTTCCTTGATGTTGCTCAATGTTTTCTCCATCACAGCTTCCTGGGTGATCAGAGAAATGACAGGAACGCCATCTTCAATCAATGCCAGCGTGCCGTGTTTCAGTTCGCCAGCAGCATAAGCCTCGGAATGAATGTAGGAGATCTCCTTCAGCTTCAGAGAGCCCTCCTGCACTACAGCGTAGTCCTGGCCACGGCCGATAAAGAACAAATGCTTGTGCTTCGCAATTTGCTCAGCATAAGACTTAATCGTATCGGCTTGGCCCAGCATCGCTTCCACCTGTTCAGGCAGAGCTTCCATTGCCGCCAGTACATGAGCAACTTCTTCTTTAGTCATCGTACCGCGAACTTGCGCAAGGTACAGGCCAAACAGATAGAAAGCAATGAGCTGGGAAGTATATGCTTTCGTCGACGCTACCGCAATTTCAGGACCTGCCAGCGTGACAAGCACGTCGTCCGCATCGCGGGCGATGGAGCTGCCAACCACATTAGTTATAGCGAGCACATGCGCTCCGTTCGCCTGCGCTTCACGCAGTGCTGCCAACGTATCAGCGGTTTCGCCCGATTGGCTGACCACAATCACAAGTGTTTCCGGCGTGATGATTGGCGAACGGTAACGGTATTCGGAAGCCACATCATTCTCAACAGGAATGCGGGCGAACTGCTCGATTACCGTACGGCCGATCAGACCGGCATTATACGCTGTACCACAGGCAACAATCTGGATGTTGCGGATATTTTTGATCTGCTCGGCAGACAGCTTCAGCTCCGGCAGAACGGCTTGATGATTGGCATGATCGATACGTCCAAGCATCGTGTCCCGGTAAGCTCGTGGCTGCTCATGAATTTCCTTCAGCATGAAATGCTCATAACCGCCTTTTTCAGCAGTCACGGCATCCCAATCGACATGAATCATTTCCCGAGCAATAAAGTTTCCTTCGATCGTCAACAGTTCGACAGCATCCTTTGTAAGCACAGCCATCTCACCGTCTTCGAGAATGTATACATTACGTGTATATTTCAAAATAGCGGGAATATCAGAACCAATGAAATTTTCGCCTTCCCCTACACCGATGACCAGCGGGCTAGCCTGACGAACCGCAACCAGTTTGTCCGGCTCATATTCAGTCAATACCCCCAGTGCAAATGCTCCCCGCATATGGGTGATAGCTTTCTGTACCGCTTTGATGATGTCACCCTGGTATTCACGTGCGATCAGGTGAGATACGATTTCCGTATCCGTTTCGGACAGGAACGTGTGTCCTTCCTTCATCAGTTCCTCTTTGAGCTCCAGGTAATTCTCGATAATCCCGTTATGAACAACCGAGAATTTCCGGCTTTCATCCATATGCGGATGGGAGTTGACGTCAGAAGGCTTACCGTGTGTAGCCCAGCGTGTGTGTCCGATACCGGCGCTGCCGATCAGCGGAGTTCCTTCCAGCTTGGCTTCCAGGTTGGCGAGGCGCCCTTTGGACTTGGCAACTTTGAGACCTTCATTCGTAAATACGGCGATTCCCGCCGAATCATACCCACGGTATTCCAGCTTGCTCAAGCCATCCAGCAAAATTTCCTGTGTATTCTTATCCCCAATATACCCTACAATACCACACATGTTCGATTTCCTCCGATCATCATTTCAACAGAACGGGACCTGGAAAAAGAGCATACGGTGCATGCGGGAAAAAAGTTCATTATGAAGTTGTCAAAGAAAATCGGCATCGACAAATAAAAATCTTCACGAATGTCACGTTTTCCCGTGCTGCACAGCTGCTGATGGCCGCACATTCATGAAATGAATTCATAATTTTATAATTTAGTGGCATCTTACCGGTTCGTTGTAAAAATGGTCGCCCATCTCTTTTCCGAAAACCGATTTACGGTTGGATGCATCACCGGGAGGTCCCCGCCGAACATTTCGAACACCTCCACCTCGTCAGCTTGTTATGCCGTGAACCTCAGTTCCCCCGCGCATAAATGCAAGCTCTGGCGCTTAGTGGTTGTAAACCTCACTGCCCTCGCTTTCTATTCTTAAGTCAAAATACTAATACATTATATGCATGTCTATGTCGATTTGGCAATGGTTTTTGTACCCTTCCCAAACCGAATTTCTTTCACATGGATACCCGTGCCCGTAGCGTTCGAATCAAAAGGATGCTCTGCAGCGCTCCGGGCACAGGTTTGCTTGCACCTTTACACGAGCTCTTTTTTCACAACTTCGGCAATTTCTTCAACATAACGCTCAAGTTCTGCCTTGTCAGGGCCCTCTGCCATAACGCGAATCAACGATTCCGTGCCGGAGGGACGAACAAGCACGCGCCCATTGTCGCCGAGCTTCTGCTCAACCTTCTGAATCGCTTCCGCGATGGCCGCATTGCCCGGGTAATTGCTTTTATCCTGCACACGGACGTTAACCAGCACCTGAGGATATTGCTTCATCAAGGATTTCAGCTCACTGAGCTTCTTGCCTGACGCCACAAGGGTACCCACCAGTTGAATGGCAGTCAGCATTCCGTCGCCTGTCGTATTATAATCCAGGAAAATCACGTGCCCGGACTGCTCTCCACCCAGATTGTAGCCGCCGCGACGCATTTCCTCCATGACATAGCGGTCGCCAACGGCCGTTTTCGCCGTTTTCAGAGAAAGCTTCTCAGCCGCTTTATAGAAGCCGATATTGCTCATGACCGTAGATACGATCGTGCTATCCTTCAGCTTGCCGGCACGGTTCATGGCATCTCCACAAATGCAAAGAATGAAGTCCCCGTCTACCTCTGCCCCATTTTCATCAATGGCGATCAGTCGGTCCGCGTCCCCGTCAAAAGCAAGCCCGATATCCGCTTTCTGGCGGAGAACCTCTTCCTTTAGCTTCTCCGGATGCGTGGACCCGCAGTGGTCGTTAATATTCAAGCCGTCTGGCTCCGCTCCGATTGCGATGACCTCCGCGCCCAGTTCTGCAAAAAGCTTGGGAGCAAGCTCGTAAGCCGCACCGTTGGCACAGTCTAGAACAACTTTAAGCCCTTTAAAGGAGTTGGAAACCGTCGTCTTCAGGTAATCCAGATACAGGTAACGGGATTTATCATCCACTGTAACTGCCCCCAAACCACTTCCTACAGGACGAGGCAGTCGGTCTTCGTCAGCATCCATCAGTGCTTCGATCTTCAGCTCCGTCTCATCCGACAGTTTGAAGCCATCCCCTCCAAAAAACTTGATCCCATTATCCTCCACCGGATTATGGGAAGCGGAAATCATCACGCCCGCATCCGCCTTAAGCATGCGTGTTAAATAAGCAACTCCTGGTGTAGAAACCACCCCGAGCCGGATGACATTCGCTCCAATGGACAGCAGGCCGGCCACCAGTGCCGATTCCAGCATCAAACCCGAAATCCGGGTGTCCATGCCGATCACCACCGTAGGCTTCTCTACATTTCCTGCCAGCACATATCCGCCGCAGCGTCCGATGCTGTAAGCGAGTTCCGCCGTCAGCTCTTTATTTGCTATACCTCTGACGCCGTCTGTTCCAAAGTATTTTCCCATTATGATGACTCCCTCTTTAATATATATCTGCTTTATTTATTTTAAGGCTGACTTGCATCTGGTATATCATCCTGGCTGCCCTGCTGACTGGCATCCTGTCCACCCTCCGGCGCATCCCCTGTTGCAGGGCCATCCGCAGGCTCCGACTCCTGAACGCTTCCGGCAGCATTAGGCGGCTCGTTGCTCTGCCCCGCAGAATTCGTCCCCGTGTCCCCTTCCGGGTCTGTAGCAGCAGGTTCCGATCCCTCTTGCACTTGTACAGTAATCGTTAACGGCTCGCCTCCGTCTGCAAGTGAAATGTACTTCGGCAGCGTTACCTGGAGTGGGACATCATGCTGCCCAGGGGCCAGGCCTGCAACGTCAGCCACCAATATAATATCGTTATTCGTCAATTCATTCACTAGATCCTCAGGTCCATTTATATTGATATTCATAGTCTGGCTATCCGGATTGACTATCGTAATGCTGGCTGAATTGCCAGCTCCGTTGACCTGGATCGGAACGTTCTCAATCGTCCTTTGTATAGTGCGTACTTCCCCATCCGGGGCCACCGTAACCTCCAGCTCAATCGACGCCGGAGCTACGCTCTTCGCCCCGACAGGCACAGTCAGATTGGCCTGAACCTTCTTGGTCCCCGCTTCTGTCAGCGTGCTGAGATCCAGCGTCGCAGTAACATTTCCTGTTAATCCTGACAATGCAGAGGTTGGACCATACACACTTGCCTCTGTCACGCTTGGCTTAACACTGGCAAGAACCAGGCCGTCAGGCAGGTCGCCTGTGTAGCTTACTTTTATGGGCAGTGTTTTGTAGCCCTGAACAACCGGTACTTCGGCGGACACCGTAGCCGGTTCAATCACAGCTTCCTCAATTTCCTGGCCATTCTTATCATATGCCTTAAGCCGTACTCTGCGTTCGGTCACATTTTCTTTCGCTCCGCTTACATCCACGGTACCGCGTACAAAAGCCACCGCTTCAAGGCGGCTCTCCGCCAAAGTGACATCCACAGCTGCCGGGTCCAAGGAAGGAACGCCAAGCCTCATGCCTGCCGCAGGCTCACCGTCCGTGGCAATGGTTACATTGAAGGACTTTGTTTTCTTCTCTTCCACCGTTACCGTAACCATAGACGGATTAATGGACATCACCTCAACGCCGGAGGGAAGATCAGCTCTCAGCGGCAGTGTCTCCGTCCCCGCCTTCACATTAGATAAATCAATGGTTACTTTATAGTCGTCCGTAAAAAATGAAGTCAACAATGAGCGTTGTCCCCTAACCTGAAGCGTCACCCTGTCCGTACTCATGGCGGTGAGCACATAATTGTCATCCAGTCCCGCTGCCTGGACCGCTACATCTTTAATTGTTTTATTATCATAAGCCGTTGTAATTCCCGGTGAAGTCGTACTGCTGTCCAGATGGACCATTGCCCAAAGCAGGATGCTGATCAACAAAGCCAGTATTTTGGAAAAAGTTGCATTATTAAACCATCTGTCCATCATGAATTGGTGGCGCCTCCCCCCCGCTTCCAGAACGGCTTGCGCTTTTCCTTGATCAATGCGGCCGGGCGCAGCTCCTCATACAATTTGGAGATCAGCGATTCTTCCTTAATGTCCCTTACAACCTGACCGTTAATAGCAAGTGAAATTTGGCCCGTTTCCTCGGACACGACAATGGATACCGCATCAGCCATCTCACTGACGCCGATCGCGGCCCGGTGTCTCGTTCCAAGCTCCTTGCTGATAAAGGGATTCTCCGATAGAGGAAGATAACATGCTGCCGCTGCGATTTGGTTGTTCTGAATAATGACCGCCCCGTCATGCAGAGGCGTATTCGGAATAAAGATATTGATAAGCAGCTCCGAGCTCACTACTGCCTGGGTTCTTATCCCGGATTCAGTATATTCGTTCAGACCAGTCTCGCGTTCAAAGACAATCAAGGCACCGATTTTCCTGCGGGAAAGATAGTTCAACGCCTTGATAATCTCGCCGATCAGTTTATTCAGCTCTTCATCCTCGGCAGTCGAGCGGCCAAACAGCTTTCCTCTGCCCAACTGCTCAAGTCCCCGTCTGAGCTCAGGCTGAAAGATAATAAAGACCGCCAGCACCCCAAAGGTGAACATCTGGTTCATGAGCCATTTCAGCGTATACAAATCAAACCAGGTGCTGAGCGCCCATATGACAACCAGCACAAGGATCCCTTTTAACAGCTGAACTGCCCTGGTGCCCCGCACCAGTAAAATAATCTGATATATAATGTACGTTACAATTAAAATATCGACTAAGTCCTTAATTGACTCTTTCCAGGTCATATCCGTAAAATATTCCAGCATGCGCATGCCCCCGCAGTGTCAGTAATAAGTGGGTTGTTTTTAAGCGTCGGTATGTATATAGTATGGTCTCTTTATCTAGGTTATAACGATCGCGGTCAGGTTGCAAGCCGAACTCCGCTTTTAATGGTGTATTTCAGTTATTATCGCAAAATTCTGGAACATTTAGACTCAAAAAAGCGCCCTTTTCGAAGAAAAAGGCGCTTTAAATAGATCCTTCCGGCCGAGCTTTAGCGGTATGCCACTTCAGTGAACAAATTCGAAATTTTATACCATACCCAATCCAAAGCCCGATCAATGCTCTTTACCTGTCCCGATATATGTGCGGTTGACGCCTGGTAATAGGAGCCGTCAATCACTGTCAAATTTCCTTCTACATCCCCGTACACCTGAGCAATTCCATTCTCCACTGTCAGATCCCCATCAATCGCCTTGCCTTCAGGCACAATAACCGTGCTGCCATGGATGACTACCTGATCCAGATTGTCTCCACGGACCACTAGCTGACTGTTCTGGCCCCAATTACTTAAAATACTGGCTAGGATGACAACGAGAAAGAAAGCCGCAGCAGTTGCAGCCGGATGCCTTTTTATCCATTTGACCCATGGCTGTTGCCGCTTCGGTGTGGGCATAACGCTCAAAATCCGATCAGTCAGCTCATCCGTTACAAAAGGCAGGGGATGCTGGATTCCGAACAGCATCATTTCGGTCCGCTCCAGCTCTTTAAACCGCATCCGGCAATCCTGGCATTCCAGCAGATGTTCCTGCAGCTTACTCTTTTCCAGCTTGGACAGATCGCCATCCAGGTATAGGTGCATCAAAGAGACGGCCTCTTTGCATTCCATATGAGCCAATCCTTTCTTGTAGTCTTCCGACTTGCAGCCAACCGATGCAGACACATCATTGTCCACGCATCCCATGGCGCAAGGTCCGTCCGTACAACATTACATACGCTGCCGCAGCAGATACGTTTCATAAAAACGCTACAGTTTGTGTTCAAGCTTTTTCCGTAAAAATTCACGCCCCCGGTGTACCCGAGTCTTAATTGTCGTGACCGGTAAATTAAGCACATCGCTGATCTCCTGGAGGGACATATCCTGTAAATAGCGGAGCACCATAATGGATTTGTATTTAGCCGGCAGGCCGTCTATGGCTTCCCGGATTTGAGTCTGCGTCTCCTGCAGCAGAGTTTCGCCTTCAGGTGTGCGTTCATCGCTTGCAAGCATCGCATACCCATCGCCTCCCTCTTGCTCATTGATTTCCGCATCCAGTGAATATGTAGGTTTTCTTCTTCGCAACCGGTCAATACACAAATTGGTAGCAATCCGGTATATCCATGTAGAGAATTTTTGATTAGGATCGTACTTATCCAAATTGCGGTAGACGCGTAAAAATGTCTCCTGCACCATATCTTCAGCTTCATGGCGATTGCCCAGCATCCGGTATGTCAGATGAAATATTTTATCTTTGTAAAGCTCCACTAGCTCCGCAAAAGCCCACTGATCCCCTTTAAGAATCAGCCTGACCAAGCGGCTGTCCATGTTTTCCACCGTTATTCCCCCAGACTTGCTGATGGGCTGATATGATTATGATCCTGTCAACAATAACAGAGCAGCCGGGTCCTCCCTAGAGCACCCGACTGTGTATTTTAAAGCATCCTCTGCTTAACGCATCAACCAGTATTCCTTAGCCCTGCCGCAATACCGTTAATAGTAAGCAATACTTCCCGCAGCAGCTCTGCGTCTTCGCCGATTTGTTCTCTCGGTGCCCGCAGCTCAGTCAGCAGTTGTACCTGCAGGTAGCTAAGCGGATCGACATAAGGGTTCCGCAGCCTGATAGACTCCTGAATAACAGGAACATTATCCAGAATTTCCTTTTGCCCTGTAATTTTCAGGATCAGGCTGGAAGTCAGCTCATACTCTTGAGTGATGAGTCCGAGTATACGCTGGCGCGCTTCATCGTTCTCCGTCATGCTGGCGTACTCCTTGGCGATCAGCAGATCCGCTTTGGCGATCGCCATTTGCAGCGTATCAATCAAGGAACGGAAGAACGGAAACTCCTGGTACATCGTCTGCAACACCTGCATATTCTCTTCCTTGTCCTGATAGAAGCTCTGCAGTCCGGAGCCCGCAGCATACCAGGCAGGCAGTAAATAACGGCTCTGCGTCCATGCAAATACCCAAGGAATGGCGCGTAGATCCTCGAAGCGGTCGCTATTTTTGCGCTTCGACGGCCTGGAGCCGATGTTCAGCTCTCCAATTTCCGGAAGCGGTGTCGACTCTTTAAAAAAGGTAAAGAAATCCGGATCCCGGAAAATCAGGTCCTGATATTTTTCCAGCGAAACTGCAGAAATCTGCGTGATGATCTCTTCCCACTCTTCATTCATTTTTTCTTCCTTGCCGGAGCGGCGGTACATGGCCGAGATCAGCAGCGCTGATGTCGCCTGTTCAAGACTGCGATAGGCGATACCTTTTAAAGAATAACGGGACGAAAGCACTTCTCCCTGCTCCGTAATCTTGATTCCTCCACCTACCGTTCCCGGCGGCTGAGCCAGAATGCTGCGGTTAAGCGGCATGCCCCCTCGTCCGAGCGCTCCTCCTCGTCCATGGAAGAATTTCAGCCTGATATCGAACTCGCCCGCCACCTTGGTCAACTCGTTCATGGCTACGCGAAGCTCATAATTCGCCGTTACGACCCCGCCATCCTTATTGCTGTCCGAATAGCCAAGCATGATTTCCTGCATATGGTTCATCGCTGCCACTGACTGACGATACACCGGAAGCTTCAGCAGCCTTCTCATAATTTCCGGAGCCGCATGCAGGTCATCGATGGTCTCAAAAAGCGGAACAGACTGAATGCTGCAGATGATCGTGCCGTCCACTTCCTTGCGGAACAAGCCGGCTTCTTTGGCCAGTACCATCACTTCCAGCATATCGCTCGCGCCCTGTGTCATACTGATCAGGTAACTGGTGATGCATTGTTTACCATATTCCTGCTGCGCCTTATAGATGGTCTGGTAGACGCTCAGGCATTCCCGTGTGCTTTCACTGTAATCCAGGTAACGGGAGGTGATCGGGCGCGGATCATTCATCAAGGTGCCCAGAAGCTCAATCTTCTCTTCTTCGGAAAGTGCTTTGTAGTCAGGCGTGATGTTCATTTTCGCCAAAATCTCGGTCATCGCATTTTCATGCTCCTGGCTGTGCTGGCGGATATCCAGAGTTGCCGTATGGAAACCAAACAGCTCGACCTGACGTATTATTTTTTGAATATAAGTATCCGCCACATAATCAGCAAAGTGTATACGCAGACTGCTGTCAATGATATTTAGGTCTGCAATAAGCTCAGCAGCGCTTGCATACTGCTCTTTGGTGCCCTTTTTGGTATCATCAAGCACGTTGTTCACTTTGGCGATCATGTAGGCTAATTTAATCCGGTACGGCTCTTTTTCATTATGCCAGATTTCCATCTTCTTCAGAGTGACATTGGTTTTGTCCTGCTCAATGGAAGCCATAAGCTCGTCGGACACAGTCACAATGCTTGTGCTAAAGCTCAGCGAGCCCATCAGGTCAAACAGAATGCGCTGATACTCCCGCACAGCCAGCCTGCGCTGCATCTGAAGCGTATCCCACGTAATATCAGAGGTAACGGAAGGATTACCGTCTCTGTCCCCGCCAATCCAGGAACCAAAGCGGAGATATGTCGGAATATGCCATCTTGTGTCCGGATAATATTTATTCAGACACCGTTCAAGCTCCTGATACACATCAGGGAGTACATGGAACAGCGTCTCATGGAAAAAATACATGCCATTGCGGACTTCGTCCAATACTGTTGGCTTGCGGTCCCGCAGTTCGTCGGTCTGCCATAGTGTAATGACCTCATTCAACAGATTCTGACGAAGCTGTTCACGCTCACGGAAGGTCAGCGTCGGATCATCCGATTGCATCACATAATCAGATATGCGCTTGTGAATATCCAGAATGGCACGCCGCACGGCCTCTGTCGGATGGGCGGTCATCACGAGCTCCAGGGAAAGCTCCCCCAGTATAGAATGTACATCCTCTGCAGTGAATCCTTGCTCCTTCAACTCCTGCACAGATTTTTCGATAGAGCCTGGCTGAATCTCCTCACCGGCAGACCGTTCATAATCACGCTTTCTGCGAATACGGTGATTCTGCTCCGCAATGTTCACCAATTGAAAATATATGGCGAAGGCCCGGATAACCTGATGTCGGATTTCCGGCTCCAGATTCCCAATCATGGATTTGAAATCATCGAAAAGCTCAGGCAAAAATTCGGCCCGTAAGGATTTGCTCGTTTCTCTTATTCTCTCTACGATGTCAAGAAGCTCATTACCTCCCTGATGTACAAGGACCTCCCCGAGAATCGTACCCAAAAAACGAACGTCACGCCGCAGTAGATTGTTGGATTGGCTTTTATTTGCGGTCAACGTAACCTCAGTCATGCTTTTCCTCCCATCTTATCCGATATTCACACCACGAAAAATTGACACTTTCTTAACATCATACAATAAAAATCGGTGAAAAGCTTTAATTTTAAACGGAAAATTTCGAGGAAAAAGAACTTTATTATTTATAACTGGGATGATTTTTTATTCAGAAAAGAAAATAATTATGCCCAAGGTAATTTCATCTACATTATAAATGATTTTCCTTAATCTTCAATATTTAGTTTGTACTTTTTTATGGATACATATTCCGGGGCTTAAAACAGGGATATATAAATGGATACAGAAAAAAGGAGAACGCAAAACAGACCGAATGCTTTCTCCAGCTTATTTCTTAGTGAAATACAAAAAAAGCCTTACGGCTTTGTATGTACACAATGGAGCGGGTGATGGGAATCGAACCCACGCTACCAGCTTGGAAGGCTGGAGTTCTACCATTGAACTACACCCGCATATGAAGTATCGGGACGACACGATTTGAACATGCGACCCCCTGGTCCCAAACCAGGTGCTCTACCAAGCTGAGCTACGTCCCGATAACTTGAAGTAAATATGGCGTCCCCTGAGAGATTCGAACTCCCGACCTTTTGATTCGTAGTCAAACGCTCTATCCAGCTGAGCTAAGGGGACAAATGATGGAGCGGACGACGGGAATCGAACCCGCGACCCTCGCCTTGGCAAGGCGATGCTCTACCGCTGAGCCACGTCCGCA
>NZ_JBHHMI010000027.1:0-54648 GCF_042136365.1 Paenibacillus enshidis
GCTCCTGCTGCGCCGGTAGCTCCTACTGCTCCCGCCTCTCCTGTTGCCCCGGTAGCTCCTGTCGCTCCTGCTGCGCCAGTAGCTCCTATTGCTCCCGCCTCTCCTGTTGCCCCGGTAGCTCCTGTTGCTCCTGCTGCGCCGGTAGCTCCTACTGCTCCCGCCTCTCCTGTTGCCCCGGTAGCTCCTGTCGCTCCTGCTGCGCCAGTAGCTCCTATTGCTCCCGCCTCTCCTGTTGCCCCGGTAGCTCCTGTTGCTCCTGCTGCGCCGGTAGCTCCTACTGCTCCCGCCTCTCCTGTTGCCCCGGTAGCTCCTGTCGCTCCTGCTGCTCCCGCCTCTCCTGTTGCTCCGGTTGCCCCGGTAGCTCCTACTGCTCCCGCCTCTCCTGTCACTCCGGTTGCCCCGGTAGCTCCTGTCGCTCCGGTTACCCCAGCTCCACCCGTTGCTCCTGTCACTCCGGTTGCCCCTGTCGCACCAGTAACCCCAGCTCCACCCGTTGGGCCTGTAGGACCGGCTGGGCCCGTGCCACCGGACGGATAACCCTCATGGCCGGTGGCACCAGTAGCCCCGGTCGGACCTTGTAATGTAGTCGCAGACAAAGCCATTTCCAATTTGTTGGTGAGCACCCACTCCTTCTTGACCGTTTCCCGGAGGGTCTTCCTCACACTTTCATTAATATTGAGCAGATCGCTAATGGTTGCATTCGGTGAAGTCACGCCTGGCAGAGTACCCAGTACGTATTGCAGCTTCTCCCCCTCTGCATTCAAAATATGACTCAGGCCCAGTTCCTCCATCGCTATTGATGAGATGATTAACGATATCGCTTCTTCTCTCGTCAATGTGATCGTTGGCGTTATGTTGGGCAAATTCGATTGGGACATATTTAATCTCTCCTTTCATTTCCTTGAGTCTGATTAATATATGTCGCCTTGGTTTCAGTGGTATAAGTCATATACCTCAATTTTGACAACTGAAAACGAAAATTCCTCAAAATCGGCACTTGAATTTTCCCCATTTCGTGCAAGGTGAAGGCCCCCGAGGGGGGCGGGCGAAGATAGGTTCAATTTGTCTGTTCATTTTCTGAATTGGGTTGGAAGAAGCCCGCTTTTTTCTGGTCGCTTTATTTTCTTCTGCGCATGTGAATGACGGCAAAATGTCCATCCAGCTGATCAAAGCTTTGTCAGAACGCCATCCGTATTTGAATATCGAGCAAATCCGGCGGATCGGTGCCAAGCCGCTTGTGGACTACAATCCGCGTAATGAAGGACCCATGGAAGGCAAGGATAAGGACTTCAAACCCGTTTGCCAAAAAGGACATTCCTACGTGTACGATAGTTTTTGATCTAACCTATGAAACGCTCAAATATATCCATCCAAAAGCATGCGAAGCTTGCCCGTTCTTGGTAGAAGGAGCGTGTCAGAACGTGTTCAAAATCAAGATCGAATCGGATATTTGAAAGTACACCGTACCCGCACGGGGAAGTCATAGCTACAAAGAATTGTACAAAAAGCGTACGGCAGTCGAACGCGTGAACGCTTATCTCAAGGAATTCTTCCAGTTGAACAACATCCGGCATCGTGGCGGATCAAAAGCCAAGGTTGATTTCGACATTTCTTGTCTGGTCTATACGATGAGCAAGCTCGCTGTCGATCGAATAGACAAACAAATCAATTAAGATGAAACAGCCCGCATGATGAGTTTTCCACAATCGAAACCGGCTTCATTCGAAAAGCAGCCGTGAAACCAAGGGATAAGTCTGTCCAAATCTGCTTTATCCACAACGATTCGCAATCGCGGTCATTGTTTTTGAAATATTGATTCACAAAATCCTGGAAGTCTAAGTTTCTTGAGATCGAAAATCTGAAATCGTAAGCCAACGCACGCAGTAAGGAAAATGAGCATACCAAAGGCGCGATCTACCTCCACGTTTTGGTCCTTGGAAAACGGTATATTCCCGCTTTCGTTTGTGGAGTAAAGACGACGTTTTTCAAAAGATGTTTGAGTCGCTGTCCAGCGATGCTGACTTACAGGAAATTTCGATTGACAGCACTTCCTGCAAAGTTCACCAGCATGCGGCAGGGGCAAAAAAAGGGCCGAACATGCCGAAACCGACCAAGAAATCGGAGTTTCTCGGGGCGGACGCAACACCAAAATCCACGCCATAGTGGATGCTCTGGGGAATCCGATTCATTTGGTTTTAACGGCGGGAAATCGAAATGACTGTTCGGTGGCCGTTGATGTTCTTTCGGGTGTAACGCTGTCTGGAAGCGTTGTTTTAGCCGATAAAGCCTACGGAACCCAAGCGATTCGAGATCACATTACATCCCAGGAATCGACGTTTTGCATTCCTCCAAAGTCCAATGTTGCAGATCCATGGGAATGTGATTTCAATCGATATAAGGAACGTCACGTCATGGAATATTTTTTCAATAAACTCAAACAATTCCGAGGGATCGCCACTCGATATGATAAACTTGCTCGTCACTTTTTGAGCTTTGCCTATTTAGCTTCTGCTATGATTTTACTGAAATAGCTCCATTGAGGTTAGTTTTCAGACACGCCCTAGATACAGCTCTGCCTCCAACATCACAAGAAAAACACAAAATTTAAAACCCTTTCAAACAGCATGCAAAAAACACGACCTGCCTAAGGGCGTGCTTATCACAATCGTAATATCCTCGAAGCTTGTATCGTTAAAGCAAAAAGCCACCGAAATGGCTGCTTTCTAAGTGGCTAAATACTATCCTCCGATATCATCATCTTTGGATTCACTGAGTAGTTTATTAATTCTCTACTGTTAGATGAATTATTCGTTATCGTTACTTATAGAAGAATTCTTGTATATGTTCTTTTTCAAAGACGATACGCTACCTTTTAGTTTAGTATCCTATCCCATGCTCAGTGGTTGTATAACGGTCGAAATTTGCACCACCCACAGGAACTACCAAAAAACTAATTAGCCCTATTGTAAGCATCATCGAAAGAAAAATCTTTTTCATTTTTAATCTCCCTTTCCAAAATATTATTCATAATCTTTGTGTATTTGTCCATCTGATCTTCATCTGCATGATTACGAAGGGACTCGAACAGGACTACACATTTCTTAAAGGCCACTATATCCTTGACCCTTTTTCGTCAAAATCTCACATATTAATACCCAAAATTTTCAACTGTTCATTGATTTTGGCTTCAAGTTCAGTGATTTCTTGTTTATCTTGCGCTAATAGCTTACTCACTTCGGCAAGGTCAATGACTTGCTCTTCTTCAAATGTATCCACGTAATCTATCTCAACGACTATAACAGTCCGAGAGAAACGCGGCAGGGCGGGAGCAGGTACATCCAACTGCATAACTATGAACTGCCTCACCAGTCCCTGTAACAGCAATGACCCAGATCCACAAGTCGGGCCATATACAGAAAAAGTATTTTCTGACAGATAACGATAAAACATAAAGGCTAAGATGTAGTTCTTGTATTCTGCAGCATCCATGCTTCCACGAAGCTCATTGGCCATCGCCCACAGTTTTGTTGTAATTGTTTATAGATTATTGCTCATTTTTGAGGTTTTCCGTCTTATATACGTTGTAACCTTCATAATGATAGCTTGCGTCGATGCCTTTCATATAAATTTCACGGTCATTGATCTTATCTGTAAGAGCTGCTTTTAGAAGAACCTTGATTTCGATGTCCTTAACGGGGCTTCTTTCCATTGCAAGCAGATAATCTTCTTTATCGACCTTGCTCCAATCGACAACTTGCCTCATTTCTTTTTTTAATATGGTATCAAGCCATATTCTTATGCTTCTTCCGTTACCTTCTCTGAAGGGATGAGCCACATTCATCTCAACATATTTTTCTATGATTTCGTCAAAGGTTGATTGCGGCATTTTTGCGATATTATCAAGTGCAACCTCAAGGTACATAACGGGTACGAAACGAAAACCACCCTTTGCAATATTTACATCACGCACTTTTCCGGCGAAGTCATAAATTTCTCCGAACAGACACTTGTGAATGTCAGATAATGCCTTAAATGTTCCGACCTCAAATGTATCTAACAAACCCGATTCAAACATTTCAAGAGCTTTTTTCTTGCTGATTTTCTCCTCAACACGAGCAAGCTCCGAAGAATCGCTTATCCCTAACTTGTTTTCTAAAACCATAACTTAATCCTCCCGTCAAACAAACATTTGTTGCAGCAGTGCTTTCTTCTGTTCTTGCAAGTGTTCCAGCTTACGCTGATGAAGGGTAATGAGGTGGTCGAGGTTTTTGAAGAACTCACGAAGTAGCGATGTGTCAGCAAGATCAACTGCTCACATATTTCAATTGTAAACTCCTACGCATTCAACACTTGTTCAGGAATCATCTCATGAAACACCTGTTCCGTGATTTCTTCCAGTAAAGCATATTTATCTTCATAATGGGCATATAACATCAAACACCAAATTTGTTGTCTATGCAACTTTTGACTTAGTCTGCTGGTTGAAATGATAATCATGCCGTTTTATTATCTTATCAGACAGATGTTGCTTAAACAATCTGTGACGGATTGGCTGAAAGGAAGGATCATAATAAAACCATGCTGTCAGCCAAAGAGCCGAAATACTGCTACTGGATGAGGTGCTTCATAAAAAGCTATCTGTTCGACGATAACATCACCATCGGATCCACAAAGGATGACAAACATAATAAAAACAGCGGCGATCCAAGACTTTATATTTCAAGTCCTGTCCGCCGCTGTTTCATTTTCGAAGAAACCTGCGCGCCTGTTGACCGATGATCTGAATGCCCCGCTCGATATTTTCATCCGTTACTCGTGAGAAACCAAGCCGCATTGTATTCGTCCCTTCGCCTTCTTGAATAAAAAACTTGTCTCCAGGTGTAAAAATAACGCCCGGTTCTGTGCAGGCCTCCGTCGCCAGACAATTGTGCCTCGGGAAGATATGCTTCACAACATGCCTTTGTAAGCTCATATTTGCGTTTGTATTCAAGCACCCAGCCCACCCGCAAGCCTGGGAACAGCACCTTGGAGAGGCTGCCAATATAGATGACCCCGTTCCCCTGGCCTGCTGTCGCTATTAATGGCGCAATATGTGCCCCCGATCAAGAAAGGTAATCAGCTGGTTTAAGTTTAAAATACACATGATAACGTTCATCTTGAATTTGATACAGAGGAACAAGCTTAAGCTCATCCAGAACAAAC
This sequence comes from Paenibacillus enshidis, assembly GCF_042136365.1. Classification (NCBI taxonomy): domain Bacteria; kingdom Bacillati; phylum Bacillota; class Bacilli; order Caryophanales; family Paenibacillaceae; genus Paenibacillus; species Paenibacillus enshidis. The sequence goes on from NZ_JBHHMI010000027.1 coordinate 5,203, forward strand.
GTCAAAGGGTTATCCTTTTGTTGAATGATTTGCTCCAGCAATTGTTGCTCACTGTATGCCCAGGAGATATAATCCCGTTCCTCGGATAATGCCGCCAGCACATACGGCCCATAAGCGAGACTTTTAAGGTTGTGGTCATCGGGAGCGCTCTCCAGTCTCAAGGAGCACGACAGCGTCAGCTCGATTTCATCCATTTCCCATACTTTGCGCAGCTTTACATAGCCATGCTCATACTCCAGTTCACGAAGAGGCTCTCCGTTAATCTTTACTTGAACGGGCTCTGATACCCAACCGGGAATTCTGAACAATAGGGTCGTTTCATTGCCGCCCTCGATATAAAAGCGGACCGTCTCCAGGCTTCCCTGATCCCGCTTCTGCATTAGACTGAGTCCCTGCTCGTTCCAATCCAGTTGTGATGGAATATACAAGTTCACATACAATCTGTCTTCATCATGGAAATAGATGGCTTCCTGGTATTTAAAATGATTTTCCAGTCCGGTTCCATGGCAGCAGGTATTTTCGTGTGTATCAAATTTCTTGACAGATCCAGGCGCGAGCGGCATAAAATAAGTGCTTCCGCCCTCGGCTTTTTGGCTATTCTCTGAGGCAAGAATATGGTTATAAAGCGCCTTCTCATAATAATCCATATATGTTTTGTGCGGGTTAAATTGAAAAAGCTCTTTGGTCAGCTTTAACATATTATAGCTCGCACAGGTTTCCGCCGTTTTATCACTGAGAAAACCGGCAATGGCGTCCGGCTCTCTGAACATTTCCGTCTCTCCGGTGCCGCCGATGGCATAAATATGGCTTTGTGTCACCATCGTCCAGAAGTTTTCTGCGATTTCAAAATAATCCTTGTTGCCTGCTACTTCAAACAGCTTCAAGGCTCCAATCACCTGCGGAATGTGCTGGTTGGCATGCATATTTCCGAGTGTGTCCACATTCTCCTTCATGGGGAGGAAGAGCTTTTCATTGTCAAAATATTTCGCTGTGATCAAATAATTTTCATTGCCGGTGATTGCATATAATTTGGCCAAGACCTCATTCATTCCGCCAAATTCTCCGGCAATATACATGGACCACATGTTATTCAGCTGCTCTCGCGGAAGCCGGCTTAACCGATTGTGGAGCCAATGACCCAGCTTATCGCAAATATCCAAAGCTTCCTGCTGCCCCGCAAGCTGGTAACAATCCAGCAGCCCGGCCATAATTTTGTGCAGTGTATAATAAGGAGCCCATATTTCCGGATAAGTCGTATATTGCTCCAGCAAATCGAACTGCTCTTCCGAATACGCGCTCAGGAAACCCCGACCATAGCCCCCCTGTTCAAAAAGAGCTGTTTGGCATTTGCCCAGTTCTGCTACCATGTATTGAATTTTCCCCAGCAGCCCGGAATCCGCTGTGGCATGATAAGCAAGAGCCAGTGAGGAAAGGTAATGCCCGGTGGTATGCCCCTTCAGATTGCATTCCGGAGCGTCCCACCCCGTCATCGGCTGTGAGCCTTTGGTGTCGCAGGCCGCCGTGACCCTGAAATTGTACAGCATCTGGTCATCGTCCACAGACCGCACATACTGCAGTAAACGGTCCATAGCCGCTGCAAATTCGCTTTCCTTGTCCAGTCTGACGTTCTGTCCCTTAAACTCCTGGACCCGCTTGGTGAAAGGGGCTGTCGCCTCAGCCTCATCCACCACTTGAATCGTGGCCAGTGCTTTCAAGGGGCTTCCATCCACTTTACCGTGGATTGAGAAAGTTCCCGTCTGCTGGTAATCCTCCTCTTTGACTCGGTCCCAGGAAACCTGGCTTACCGTATAACCTCCGGTATCATTTTTCACAATGACGACGGTTGGCAGCTCCGGTTGTTCCCCAACGATTGTGCACACGGTTAACGGATTTACCGCAACGATCTTTGCTTTATGTTCTTCCTGCAGAACCGTTACTTTAAAGGTCTTGCGGGCCACCTCTCCTTCATAGGTCAAAGTTGCGACAAGGGCCACTTTCCGGTTGCCCACCCCAAAGGCAGGTCTGGTCACCTTGCCCGTATGACTTATAAATAGCGTCTCTTTCGATTCCCACTGAATGGTTGAACCGTAATTACCCTGCAGCGGAAGATTCAAATCGGTCTCTACTGTATTCAAGTTTCCCAAATAAATCGCATTGCCGTCCAGTTCCGTTATTTCTTTAGCTCTTGCCGATCTGGCAGCATTTTGCCCCAACTCCATCTCCCATCCGCCTTTCTCCACTTTACGCCTGTACCACAGCGCCTATTTTTTGTTTGATCCAGTTCTTTCCTTCGATGATCCGTGAAATGACCATGCTAATGGCCGGATCGCCGGTTACATTCACCATCGTGCACAGCGGATCGTCTTATAGATACAAGTATGCCAGCCTGACGGGGGGATTGAAATTATTAAAATAAACAAAAAATATAATATTATTAACAACGAAAATATAACATTATTATCATTTTTATTTTGTTTAATTGTTGGGTATCACCCTTATTTTTGGCTTTTACTTAGATTTTATTGATCATCCCGGCGTTTATATGGTAGGGTTTATATAACAAAATTGATTTGAGGTGGCAGAATTGCTATACATCCATTTCAGCTGTCCTCCTTTGCCTCATCTGATCGTCGGGGGAATATCGTTGTTCCGAAAAGGAGATCTTCACGAACGCCGCGTTCTTGACCATACGTTTGACCTGATCTTTGTCTTTTCGGGAGCGCTTTATCTGGAAGAGGATGGGCGGAAATATACGATTGAGCCTGGCCAATATTTAATTTTGACCCCTGACAAGCTGCATAAAGGCTACAAAGCCTGCACCTCTGACACGACCTTCTCCTGGGTTCATTTCTATACAACGGGAGATTATTTCTATTCCGAGAATCCCATCACTCCTGCCGATTACAAAATGAACAAAACGAAATATTATAAAAAGGATGTTTTTTATATTTCGCTCCCCCAATCCGGAAGAATTGACGACAGTCTGCATGAAATGTTGAAGAATCATATGGACAGCATTTCCCAGGTCAAAATTGACAAATATCATAATGAGAAGCTGTTTTATTCATCGACCAAATCCCAAATCGAATACCAGCAGTTATTTCTGAAAATATTAACGATTTTTTGCGATTTGCGTGAGCACGAAAAAGAAAAAGAATTGGCGGATGAGATTTTTGATTATTTGTCTTTGCATTATGAGGACGCTTTCGATTTGAACCAGCTTGCAGCCCAGTATTCCTTTCATCCAGCCCATATCATTCGCTCTGTCAAGAAAAAATACGGACTGAGCCCCTTGCAATTGCTGCTTTCCATCAGGGTTCAAAAAGCAATGAAGCTGCTGGCAGAAGAATGCCACTCCGTCGGGGAAATTGCGTCTCTTGTCGGCTTTACCGACTCTGCTTATTTTTGCAAGCAGTTCAAAAAGATCACTTCTTTAACGCCTTTGCAATACCGCAATCAGCGGCGGTCTTTACGCTCAACTGACTGAGCGGATGCTGTATGCATTGCGAATCGCAGTCTAGGAGTTTATTTTCACCTGGCAAAAAGAGCTTCAACCCACTGCAGTGAAGTTGAAGCTCTTTCTCTTGTTTTTATCAAACCGGCTGCATCACCTGCATAAACCTTCCCATCCGCTCCAAGGCCTTCTCCAAGTCGACGAGCGAGGTTGCATAGGAGCAGCGAATAAAGCCCTCTCCCCCCGATCCGAAGACATGTCCCGGTACAACCGCCACGTTCGCTTCTTTCAACAGGCGCAGAGCGAACTGCTCGGATGACATACCAGTAGAAGCAATTGACGGGAAGGCATAAAAAGCACCTTCAGGCTCGTGACAGGCCAGCCCGATTGCATTCAAGCCAGCTACAAACAGCTTGCGGCGTTCATTGTAGCTCGCCATCATCTCATCCTTGGCAGCCAGGCCATGACGCAAGGATTCGAGCGCCGCGATCTGTGCAATGGTAGGAGCGCACATGGTCGTGTACTGGTGGATTTTCAGCATGCCTGCGATTAGCTCGCGCGGGCCGCAAGCATAGCCTATCCGCCAGCCTGTCATGGCGAACGCTTTGGAAAAGCCGCTGATGACGATCGTACGCTCCTTCATGCCCGGTAAAGATGCGACACTGACGTGCTTTCTCCCGTAAGTCAGCTCAGCATAAACTTCATCGGAAATAACCACTAAATTATGCTGGATAACGAGCTCTGCAATCGGCAGCCAATCCTGCTCTGTCATCACTGCTCCGGTCGGATTACACGGATAATTGATCATCAAAACCTTGGAATGAGGTGTAATCGCCGCTTGCAGCGCTTGCGGGGTCAGCTTGAATTGCTCCTCTGCCGCGGCCGCCACCTCCACGATCTTACCGCCATGCAGATGGGCAATCGGTTCATAGGCAATATAGCTTGGCGCCGGAATCAGCACCTCATCTCCCGGATCGATCACGGCCCGCAGCGCCAGGTCAACGGCTTGACTGCTGCCCACTGTCACGATGATTTCCTGCCCGGGGTCATAGGAAAGAGCGAAGCTGCTGGCAAAATAAGCCGAAATCTCTTCCCGCAGCTCCATCAACCCGGTATTTGAGGTATATTTCGTCTGCCCTTCCCGCAATGCCTGGATGCAAGCTTCACGTACCTTTTCCGGTGTAACGAAATCCGGCTCTCCGACGCCAAGAGCGATGGTATCTCCGCCTGCCGCATTCAGATCAAAAAAAGCGCGGATTCCCGATGGCCGAAGCTCCCGTACACGAGAGGACAAAAATTGGCCTGTTCCCATTTCACTACACATACTGCACCATCCCCCATTCCCGTTTCCGTTCATGGAGTGAACTGGTAATAATACGATCCAGCAGCTGGGTAAAAGTCATACCTGCTGCAGCTGCGCTCTTCGGCAGCAGGCTGTTCACGGTCATTCCCGGCAAGGTGTTTACTTCCAGTACATAAGGTACATCCTGACACAAAATCATATCAATTCTTGCATAAACCTTGCACTGCAGCAGCCGATAGCTGGCTAGTGCCGCCTCGCGCACACGCTGCTCAATAACGGGAGGCAGCTGAATCACCTTCTCCTCGGCTCCGCCGTCCTCATACTTTGCTTTATAATCGAACCACTCAGAATGCGCGGAACGAATGCCGATGATTGGCAATACTTCGCCATCCACAATCGAGCAGGTAAGCTCTGTCCCTTTAATATAGGGCTCAATCAAGATCGTTTGATCCAAACGGCAAGCCTCCTGCGCAGCAGGCAGCAGCTCTTTCTCATGCTGCACAAGCTGGATGCCGATGCTGGATCCCCCCATATTCGGTTTTACAATAACCGGGTAACCCAGCTGCTCCACTGCCTGCGGATCATAATCGTCCATCCCCTGCCAGTAAAGGCCCTCAGGCGTATGCACACCCGCTGCCTTCAGCAGCATTTTGGACAGCTGCTTATTCATGCACAGGCTGCTGGCCAGGACACCGCTGCCTGTATATGGAATGCCCAGTGTCTCCAGCGCTCCCTGTACCGTGCCGTCCTCGCCATATTGACCATGCAGCGCCAAGAGCGCGAGATCGATGCCTGCCTGCTGAACCTGTGTGATTAAATCCGCCCGCTGATCGATTACAATTGGAACAGCCTCATAGCGGCTGCGGTCCAAATGATGAATCATCTCTTGCCCTGTCTGCAGCGAAACCTCACGCTCAGTGGAAATCCCACCCATAATAACGCCAATCTTCATCATGACACCTCATTTTTCTTGAATTATCGTTCTACGGTCGCGGATTGCGCTTCCCGTTATGCCTTGAGAAAGCTGCGCGCCTGTTGACCGATGATCCGAATCCCCCGCTCGATATGTTCATCTGTTACTCGTGAAAAACCAAGCCGCAATGTATTCGTCCCTTCGCCTTCCTGAATGAAAAACCTGTCTCCTGGTGTGAAAATAACACCCTGATCTGTGCAAGCTTCCAGCAGCTGGCGTGTATCTACGCCTTCCGGGAAGGTAAGAAACAAATGCAAGCCCCCGTCGCCGGACAACTGTGCCTCAGGTAGATACGCTTCACAGCATGCTTTCGTAAGCTCATATTTACGCTTATATTCCATCCGTGCTTTTTTTACATATTTATCGAAGTTTCCGTTGAGCAAATATTGATATAATACCGATTGATCAAGTGTTGATGTATGAATGGAACGTGCACGCTTAATGCTTTCCAGATGGTCGATCAGCGCCCGGTCTCCAAGCACCCAGCCCACCCGCAAGCCAGGGAACAGCACCTTGGAGAAGCTGCCAATATAGATGACCCCGTTCCCTTGCCCTGCTGTTGCTATTAGCGGCGCAACATGCGCTCCCGAGTAGCGCAGCTCCTCGTTGAATCCATCCTCGATCACTGGAATCTGATAACGCATCATCAGTTTCATCACCGCACTGCGTTTCGCGGGCGACATGACGATGCCAGTAGGATTGTGATAAGACGGAGTTAAATAGGCCAGATCGAAGCTGTGTGGCTGCTTTTGCAGTACCGCCTCAAGCTGATTTACATCGATACCGTCACGCTCCATCGGAATGCCTGTGATCTCATATCCTTGCAGCTTCAAATTTTTGATCGCTGTATGATGGGTCGGATTTTCACAAATTGCCGCTCCGGGGCGTGCAGATGGGCGCAGTGCCGACAGCACAATGTCAAAGCCTTCTGTAAACCCGCTTGTGATCAGCATATCCTTGCCGCTGATATCGACGCCCTTATTCTCCATATAACGCATCAGGTAATCGATCAAGGGCTTGTAGCCCTTGGCATAACCATAGTTGAGCAGTACCTGCCCTTCGATGGCCATCCGGTCCAGAAAGGCTCGCCTTACATCCCCCAGATCAAACAGCTGCTCATCCGGAGCGATGCTTGTGAACGAGATGGTTCCTTTTTTGGCGCGAATGCCCTGCTTCATCATATCCAGTTGTACAGCCGATACGGCATACTCGTTCATTCTTGTGTTCCAGTCGATCTGCCACGCGGCGGCGGAGCCGTCAGCTCCTCCGTTATTCGCAGCCAAATGGCTGGCCAAAACAGCCACATAACTCCCTTTTCCTGGAATCACATACGTAAATCCGTCGTCTTCAAGCCCTTCATAAGCTGCAATGACTGTATTGCGGCTCACCTTGAACACACTGCTCATTTCTCTTGTGGAGGGCAGCTTCTGCTCCGCCTGAAGCGCCCCTTTTATAATTAAACGTTTGACGTATTCTTTCACTTGTATCGCGACCGGGCGGTCATCGACAAGCTTGAAATCCTGGAACATCCATCATCGCCCCCACTTGTAATGATGACACGGTAGACGAAAGAAAAAAAGAACCACCCTGCTGGATTTTTCATCCTAGGATGGTTCCTTCGTTTTGTTTAAATTTTCGCGTCCGATTGTTCAACCTCAAACAGATCCAGGAAAAACATAAAGATAGGAATACCGATGATGAGCCCCCAAATTCCGAGGTAATGCTGGGAGAAGATGAGGACCATGAACGTGTAAAACATCGGGATCTTTGTTTTGTGTGCATACAGCCTGGGATTGAGAAAATATGTTTCAAGCGCATGAATGGCCAGAATCATGACGACCGTCCAGATGACAAGCGTAACGCCGCCGATCTGGAAGCCAATGATGCCGATGGGGATGAACGAAATGACTACACCCGCTACCGGAATGAGACTAAGCAGGAATACCATGATTGTCAAAGCGAACAAATACGGGAACCCCATAATCCACAGTCCGATCATGGTCAGCACCGTATTGAACAGCGCGATCAGCAGCTGTACTTCGATGACCTTGCCAAAAGAGGAAGTAAACTTTCGGCCAAAATATTCGAATTCCTTGTAGAGCCAGCCGATTTTGCTTGTGCGGAACTTTTCCGTGAAGGTGATGGTTTTCTTCCGCTGCAGCAAATAGAAGAAGCTGAGAAAAATGACGAAAAGGATGATCTCCAACCACTTGCCCAATTTCGCAATGTATTCGATGACATTCCCCAGATAGTCCTCGTATTTGACATCTCCTTTATGGAGTGCATCGATCAGCCACTGGATGACTTGATTGTCGTTGGGAGTGGCAAGAAAAAGGCTGATGCTGTCGATCACGTCGCTAACCTGGCGGATGAGCTTCGGAACATAGTTTGAAATGCCGATGACCAGTCCCGCCACAAGCAGCGCGTACAAGATGATGACGACGACGGTCGGTGATACGGAAAAAAAACGGTTCAATTGCTTGGTGATGAATCCCTGCAGGCGTCCCATGACAAAGGTAACGAGGAACAGGAGAAGCAAAAGATTCAGCATATGCCGAAGACTGTACAACAGCACAACGACAAGTAGAAGAAAAGAGATTCTTCGAACCCAGGTCTGGGCAAAAAAAGTGCGCAACGCTTCCATGAATTCCCCTCATTTACATTCATTAAAACCTCTATTACGGTGGTGAGCATCCTGGGTTGCATTTCTGCTCAAATTATTCCATCCGTTCTATGTTGTTTAAGAATAACCCACTTTGAAACAAGAGGCAAGCCCGCCCCAAGCCCCTGCGGAATCGAGGTCAGGCTTGCGGTTTTATTGGTTCTGGTTCCCTGCTTGTGCTGTTCATGTCTTGATTTCTTCTACATCGGACAAATTGATATATATAATCGGATATTTCCGTTTTTCGTTGGACAACATCTCTGATAGGCTGAAGTTGAGCATTTATTAATCAACAAAACTCATCACAATTAAATGGAGGTTAGTGTATTGGTCAGACCGTTCAAGATTTCAATTCCTCAACAAGAGGTAGATGATCTTTTTTCAAGACTAAAGCAGGCTCGTTGGCCGTCAATATTTCATGAAAAGCCGTGGGCTCTTGGTACAGATCATTCTTTTATGAAGCGATTAATAGATTATTGGGGCTCTGAATATAATTGGCGCGAACAGGAGAACTGGCTTAATAGTTTCCCACAGTTTATTGAAACCGTTGATGGCATGAACATTCATTTTATACATGTACGAGGAGAAGGAGCTTCCTCGAAACCTTTGCTGATCACTCATGGGTGGCCAGGCTCATTCATGGAGATGCTGAAGGCGGTCCCTTATTTGACAACTCCGTCGCTTTTTGGGGGGAAATCCGAGGATTCTTTTGATGTAATCATCCCCTCTATTCCGGGTTTTGCATTTTCGGACAAACCGACCCGGCCCGGTGTGGGATCAAGATATGTCGCAGAGCTTTGGGCAAAATTAATGGATAGTCTAGGTTACGAAAGCTATTTCGTGCAGGGTGGAGATATTGGGGCAGGTGTTTCCACATGGTTATCACTTATGTACCCTGATCGGGTAAAGGGGCTGCATCTCAACTTTATTCCTGGAAGCTACAAGCCGCTACTCAGCGAGGAAACACCTCCGCTCAGTGACGAGGAGCAAAAATACCTGGATAAAGTAGCTGGCTGGACGGAGCGTGAAGGCGCTTATGGCGCCCTCCATAAGACGAAGCCGGAAACCATCGCTTTTGCACTCAGTGATTCCCCAATCGGTCTTGCCAGCTGGATTGTTGAGAAATTCCAGGCTTGGAGTGACTGTAACGGAGATATTGAAGCGTCTTTTTCGCTCGATGATCTTCTTACAAACATTTCTATTTACTGGTTTACCAATTCAATCGCTTCTTCGATCCGAATCTATGCAGAAGGCCCCAAAATGCCCTTGCCTTTCTCTGAAGGCCAGAAGGTGACTGTCAAAACAGGGGTCTCCGTCTTTCCTAAAGAGCTTCCCATGCCTCCCCGCAGCTGGGTTGAACGAGGGTATAATGTAACCTATTGGGAGCATATGAACAAAGGCGGCCATTTCGCTGCTATGGAGAATCCTGAATTATTTGCCGGGCAGCTTCATCACTTTTTTCACTCATTATAAAGGCCAGACATCTAAAAAAACATCGCCAGCAATGTGGCGATGTTTAAATTACGCGTATATGCGTATATGTTATCACATTTCCATCGGTGCACGTTCATTGAAAGCATCGAATTTGCGCACTTCGTTCCTTATTTTACTTCCCCATTACGCAAAAAGTGCTTCTAAACTTAATAGAGTGTTTTCAGCGCATCTGGCGAAAATGGAGTCAACTCGTCGATACGGCCATCGCGGATTTTACTTACCCAATCGGGATCGGCCAATAATGCCCGACCTATGGCTACCAGATCGAACTCCCCACGCTCCAGTCTCTCGATCAGCCCATCGATGTTGGCAATACCCGCTCCCTTTCCTTCGGTCATGAGAGCCATAAATTCACTGTCCAATCCGACCGATCCAACTGTGATTGTCGGTTTTCCTGTCAGCTTCTTGGTCCATCCGGCAAGATTCAGATCAGAGCCTTCGAATTCAGGCTCCCAGAAGCGGCGGGTGGAGCAGTGGAAAACATCGACTCCCGCAGCGGTTAACGGTGCCAGAAATTGCTCCAGTTCAACCGGCGTTGTTGCCAATTTGGCCGTATAGTCACTGCCCTTCCATTGCGAGAAGCGCAACACGATAGGGAAGTCCGGTCCGACGGCGCGGCGGCAAGCTTCGATGACCTCCACCGCAAAGCGGGTGCGTTCCACCATATCACCGCCATAACGGTCAGTGCGCGGGTTCGTTTGGTTCCAGAAAAACTGGTCAATCAAATATCCGTGCGCGCCATGCAGTTCGATCCCGTCAAAACCGATGCGCTTCGCATCGGCTGCCGCCTGCGCAAAAGCTTCCACGATTGCGGCGATATCTTCTTCTGTATAATCGCCGACATGGCCGCGGGCTCCCATATGCCAGATCTGCGGTATGATCCGCCCGCCCGCTTTATGTACCTCAGCCGCTACGTTGGCCCAACCGTTTAATGCCTCTTCGCCATAGAAGTGTGGTACATTTTCCTGATTGGACGAATCCGGATGATTGATAACCGTGCCTTCGGTCACAATAAGTCCGACTCCGTTTTCTGCCCTGCGGCGGTAGTAGGCAGCCACATCAGCCCCCGGCACGCCTTCAGGAGAAAATTGCCGGGTCATCGGCGCCATCACGATGCGATTGGACAAAGTCATATTTTTAATTGAAAACGGTTGGAACAAAGCTTGAACGGATTTAGAGTTAGTCATAACAACCTCCAGATTTATTTTGTATTTTGACGGCAGCTTTTTGAATCTACAGTCAAGAGAAATCGAAAAAAATTTAATGCACTCTATATTCTTTTAGTATCACCTCCTTCACGGGGTTATTGCATACGAATTTTTTTTGACTACTGAGTCAAGAAAATTTCAAAAAAAGACATGCACGCATTTTGCTGACAGTACATGCACGTTGTATTCCCCAGCTCCGTATCACTCACAAGCTTTCAAACGATCTCGGGCATCATAAGCGCAATAGCCGTGCGCAATACGTCCGCGATCTGCTGCCGTGAAGCACCGGACTTTTCCATCACCTTTGCCCCGCTAAGAGCGTTGTTAAGGTGAAGGGCAAGCTCCTTGCTGGTAAGGCGGGTTGTAATCAATCGCTGTTCCTGGCCGCTGCGAATCACCTTCTCAAGTACCTGTTCGACCTGATTAAACATCAACCCGACCTCGCGGTTGACCTCCTCGTCTTCAGTTCCAAATTCAAGAGCTGCATTAACGATGAGGCAGCCTCGATTGGTCGGTTCATCGCTTTGATTCAGCGCAGCCTCGCATATGGCCTCCAATTTCTTCAAGAGAGACACCTCTTGGGAGGAAAACTCTTCCAGCTTGGCTATATTCTTCTCCCTATAAAGCGCCAATGCTTTTAAAAACAACTCACGCTTGTTCTTAAAGACACAATACAAACTTTGCTTCTTCACTTGCGTCGTACGGGTCAGATCATCATAGGAAGTCGCTTTAAAGCCTTTCGTCCAGAATACTTCCATGGATTGGTTCAGCGCACGATCAACATCGAATTCTCTTGGTCTGCTCATAAGGGTATCGTATCAATTCTTGACTACACAGTCAATTACGTGTTTTATGGAGAGAGCTTTGTTTCATTTTTTTCCTTTCCAAGTCCAATGGGCTTCGCTGCTTGTGCCAGCAGGCCGGCGATGGTTACAGCGATAAGCACGACGATCAATGCACGAAGCAGGCCGACCGATTCGCCGATAATGCCCAAAAAAGGTGGGCCAACAAGGAATGCGAGGTAACCGGCTGTCGAAACCGCGCCTACCCTTGCCGCTACTCCGCGGGGATCATCTCCTGCAGCAGACAGTCCCACTGGAAAGCCGAATGCCGCGCCAAGTCCCCAAAGCACAATCCCGACCGTTGCAAACGCGTAACTCTGCCCGAATATAACAATCAGCAGTCCTGCAATAGCGAAAAGTGCGGATCCCCGCAGAATGGCAACTCTGCCAAACCGGTCGAGCAGCATGCCGCCTGCTGCGCGGCCAAGTGTCATCGCTGCCACAAATAAGCCAAAAGCAAATGAACCCATAGCTGGTGTAACCTTGTATCCGTCCACCATGACAAGCGGAAGCCAGTCGTTGGCCGAGCCTTCCGCAAAAGCCATGCCAAGCACGATGATACCAATCAGAGCCGTACGCGGCTCTTTCCATACAGCCATGCGCTCTCTGGCGCTCATTGGCGGATCATTCGAATCATTGCCAGTTTCTTTCCCGGTGCCTGCAGGCACGAGTCGCACTAAAAATATCACAGACAACAAGATAACAGTCACGACAAGCCCCATATGAACAGCTACCGGTATACCAGCCTTAATCGCAGCCGATCCTGCGACAGCTCCAAGCAGCGTTCCCATGCTGAACGCGGCATGATAACTGGTCAGGAGCGATTTTTGAACAGCTTTCTCAACTGCTGTCCCCTCCACGTTCATCGCCACATCACAGATCCCATTCCCGAAGCCGAAGACAGCCAATCCCAAAAACACCGTGATGCCGTTAATCAGCCATGAGCCGCCAATACCTACAATGACAAGTCCAATCGTACTGACTGCCAGCCCGGCAGCCATGACAAAACGGCCGCCTTTATGCGCTATAAGATGGCTGGCACTCAACAGACCCATAATAGAACCCAGGGCCAATCCAAAAATAATCCAGCCCATTTGTGACGTTGTAGCTCCCAGAGCATCCCGAATCGTTGGCGTACGCGATACCCATGATGCCATTGAATACCCGGGCAGTGCAAAAAAGAAATAAATAGCGATACGCCATAAATGAATTTGATGACTGTTTAATGGTTGGTTCATACATGTCCCCCTAAGTCAGAGTGTTAAAAGCATAACTTTATAAATTTATTTTATAAAGTATATTTATTAAGTATGCAACATTTTTTTTCTTTGTCAAGAAGTCAAATACGTGGAATTAAACAGCAAAAAGATCGCCTATTGGCGATCTTAATTAAGCCATCCTTCTCCTTTTGTTCAACAATAAAAATGACTATTTTTATTAAATTGCACCTGCATCTCTTGCGGAATAGAACGACGGGTAAATCGGTCGATAATTTAATTCTTCTCTGATCCGTGTTGTATCGACAACCTGGTCCCATGGATGAAAATCCTGTTGCAGCGCTTCTGACGAAACTTCACTATTATGAAGCTGTAACAATTCCGCAACGGCGATCGGCGCATCGTCGGCAACATTGTAGATTCGGCCATCGATACCTGGTGTGGAAGCTGCGAGCATCAGGGCTTGAGCTACATCCGCATGGTGTGCCATATGCATTCGTTTGGCTGGATTCCAATTACGCAAAAACGGCAGAAATTCTGTGATATGGGAATCACGCTCACCGTAGACAAATGGAAGCCGTACGATGCGCAGTCCTAATCCCTGTTCGCGATGAAGCTGCAGCAATGCCGCTTCGGCATCGGCTTTGGATTGAGGATAAGGATGATAGGCAGGCCTCAACTCGTCATCTTCACGGTTTGGTCGCGCGTGATCCCCCGCACCGTATACATTATTGGTGCTGGAAAAAACAAACCTCGGCACATCCGCCTGTAACGCAGCGCGTGCCAGGGCTATGCTGCCATCGAAGTTTGAGATTTTGGTGGTATGCTCGTCTACCCCACGGAACTGTGCTGCCAGGTGAATCACAACATCAGTGCCCCGGAGAGCATCAACATAATTGTCCGCTTGCAAAAGATCACCTTCTACAACTTCAGCCCCTTGCTGGTGAAGCCAGTCCGCCTTTACAGCATCCCTAACCAACACTTTAACGTGATAACCCCGCTGTAACATACGCGGCACAAAACGGCTTCCTACTTTTCCTGTGGCACCTGTTACAAAAATGTTCATTTTTCAAATCCTCCTAACTTTTTTTGAAGCTACATTGGCAGTATAATAGAACGCGCAAGTAACAACCTTCCTGCGTTTATCGTACGATTGGAAGTGTCAGGATAAGGAGGAGTTATAAGTGGAAGGGATTTCTTCCAGCATGTCTTTAGGTGATTTTTTGCGTTCGCGGCGAGAACGTCTTACTCCGGAAGATGTAGGGTTAATATCCTATGGACGACGACGGACTCCGGGGCTACGAAGGGAAGAAGTGGCCCAGCTTGCCCATATCGGAACATCATGGTATTCCTCTTTGGAACAAGGCAGAAGTGTCAATCCATCTGAGGATGTACTGAATAACATAGCAAAAGCGCTGCGATTGACCGAGGATGAACGCCGCCATCTCCATCTTCTTGCAAGACCGGTCCAACAGAAAGAGGTAGAAAATCAGCAATTAAATGAAGGCTTGGAACGGATGATCAGGGCTCTTGAACCGAATCCGGCATTCGTAATCGGAAGATACTGGGATTTACTGTTTTGGAACAAAGCAGCAGAGTTCGTTTTTCAATTCCCACCATTTTCAAATCATACGCAGCACAGACCCAATTATTTGAGACTCTTTTTGACGGACACCACGCTGGGATCAGGCATAAAGGATTGGGAAAACAAAAGACAAATCATGATTGCACGCTTTCGTGCGGATTACGGGCACTTCCCTAATGATCCGGGATTCAAGGAGCTTATAGAGGAATTTATGCAGACCAGCCAGTTGTTTCGCGAGAGCTGGCCGATGCATGACGTTCAGGTCGTAACCGATTGCCACAAACGGTGGTACGATCCTCATATCGGAGAGATGGAGTTTGAACATGTGACCTTGCAGCCGCCGACCAATCCGGATCTGAAGATCATGATCTATACTGCTTCAACGGATACGGCTGCGCGTTTGCAAAGTTTAATAAACACTCAGGAGCATTTCTGATCACTTGTGTGATCAGAAATGGGTCAGAGCCGGCTCCAATTCTTTGAGTGTTAGCCGCCGCATGCCTGCTTCAAAATCCCGTTGAAATGTCTCCTGTAAAATCACTTCAGGAAATGATGGCATGGGATGCCGAATCTGATACGATTCCCATGCAGGGTTCCATGTATCTGCTCCCACCATGTCCTGATATATTACTATTTTGTCCGGAGCGAGAACGGCGTTAACGGTTTGAATGATTTGACATACCGAGCCCGCGAACGTTGCGTTGTCCATCTCACCATACCAATCCAGGTCCATGGGGAGAAACTTGATCTCTCCGGCCATGCCGTTCTTTCCTTTGACTATTTTTCCATCCAGATAGATCCCCATCCCTGGCGGGTATTTAGTTGGGAAATAGATGCCCAGTACAATTTGCCCGTCCTCCAAATCCTGCTTCGCACAATATCCAATGACGGCAGCATTCACATCATTCTCCACCATCACGGGCAATCCGAATTGGAATTCAATTTCCTCAATCATGCGAACCCCCGTCAGTTCCTGATGACCGCTCACGGTAATTTCACCATTGACGGTCTGTCCGGGAATGCCTATACCAATCACTTTAATGGAAGGATACAGTATCAGGAAGTGCCGGATCATCTCATAGAAGTGCTGCCGATCAAAAACCGGCATTAAGTATTCTTTTTTTAACAAAATATGATCTTCCAAATTCACGACCGTTGCGGAAACAAGCTCCTGTCCTTGTTTCTCCTTGATATAAATGACGAGGGCGAGACTGAAATCATAATTATAACGATAGGTTAGCGCGGGTCTTCCGCCGTTGGATGGAACGATCTCATCTTCAAATAGCTCTCCAAGATCATGCAGCTCCTTCACAAGGGAATTCACGGTAACTACACTCAGACTGGTCAGTTTGGCCAGCTGTGGTTTGGTTGCTGTTTCAACTCGTTTCATCACCTGGCGCACATTGTTTAAATTGATTTCTTTCATTAGATTGGCGCTTGCTTTTTTCATAATCCCCCTCTTTCCTGACGTCTATATTCATTCAGATGAAGTCCCACTCTGTCAGATCCTGCATCAGTACCCGGGCAAAAGCCAGTTGTTCATCTGTGTACTTACCCAAAAATGTCATAAAACGCTCCTCGGCCTCATGATGCAAGCGATCATGGATCTTATGCACTTTTTGGCCTTTTGGAGTCAAGCTATAATAAACTTCCTTTTTATTGTCATTGATCTGTTGCCTTTTGATTAATTCAAGCTTTAGCAGCTTTTTGCTTATTCTTGTGACAGAGCCCTTGGTCAATCCGGTTTTTTCAGCAATGGAGGTAACATTGATCGGTGAGAAATCTCCGATACATGCTATCAGATGAATATCAGATAAAGTCAGGCTGCTCTTTTCGCCCAATTCTTTTTCAAAATTTTGCATTTCTTCACGCATTCGGATAGCAAGCTTGCTCTCGCGAACTTCTTGTTGACTAACAAGCTGAATAAAGTTTTTGAATATCCATTGTTTAGAAAGCTCTGTTGGCTGCATTCATTATTTCACCTCTTTATAAATCTCCTTCCCATTATACATGATGGTTTTGAAAAAAACATTTTCAGCATGCTTCTGCTTATCCTTTGCTGGTTAACGCAATTCCTTGCTGCATGCGATCAAGACAATCCGGCTCTGTTCCCGTAATGGCCCATTCAATATAACCATCCGGACGAATCAATGCCGTATGCACATCATCCCAGCCTTGGGCCGGAGCAACCAGCGTTGCGCTTACGGTTTTAATATGTTGATGAGGCAATTCATCGATCAGGGCCTCTACGCGTTCATCTGAGGCTAAATGCAGCAGTACATATTTTCCTTCACGGAACAGCTCATAGCTGCTGAATGACTCGCCATTCTGACTGCGCAGCTTGATCTCCGCCAATCGGAAACCATTCAGGCCGTGTTCCGAGATGTTTCCCTGGGTGTTGTAGCGAATGTCTACTGCCGCTATTTGGCTGGCCAGGCGATAATTCGCTTCCGGGCTTTGCAGCAAATCCGAAATTATATTGCGCAAATGAATCATGGTAGGCGAGAAGTCCGTTCCGAATAACAGGGTTTGTACTCGGGTATTATTCAGCAAAGCAGTATTTACCGGAAGGCGTTCCTCATGATAAGTGTCCAATAACCCTGCTGGTGCCCATCCGTTGATTTCAGCAGCAAGCTTCCAGCCAAGATTCATGGCTTCCTGTAAGCCAACGTTCATCCCTTGTCCGCCTGCCGGAAAATGAATATGAGCGGCGTCTCCTGCCAGGAATACTCTGCCTTCTCTATAACGTTCAGCCTGGCGGGTAGCATTGCCAAAGCGGGTCAACCAATACGGGTCTGAAATCCCGTAGTCATCACCCAGCATGCGAATCATGCCGGTGCGCAGCTCCTCAAATGTGACAGGTTCGTTTTTGGGCACGGACGTTCTTTCCGGATCAATAAGAACGACACGGTGCAATTTATCCCTCACAGGTACAATCATAATCATACCCCGCTCATCGAAACGGGAAGTAACCATGGATTCAGGCGGATTGTTCAAAACAACGTCTCCTTGAATTGCGGTAAGTGTCTCGTCTGTTCCATTAAAAGGAATGTTGGCTTGCTTTCTCACGATACTTCCAGCCCCATCCGCGCCAACCACATAGGCTGTTGACAATGTAAATGGCCCGTTGGCCCCGGAAGCAACGACCTTCACTGCATTGGCACCCTGGCTAACAGATAATACCTCGATGCCACGGCGAATTTCGACGCCAAGTTGTACAGCTCTTTTTTCCAGTATCTTCTCTGTTTCTGTCTGGGCGATGAACAGTGAATAATTAGACGAAGAATCAATGACTTCAAAATTCATACGTGCTTCAAGTCCTGCAAAATGTCCAGTCGGCAGAGGCTTGCCTATTTTCAGCAATTCCTCTTTCAATCCACGCAAGTCCAGAAGCTCCAAGGTACGGGGATGGACGGTGAGCGCGCGCGAATACGGCGTGGCGGCCTCCAATCTTTCCAATACACAGACATTCACATTTGCCAAAGCCAATTCCCCGGCCACCATCATACCCACCGGGCCTCCGCCAACTACAATAACATCATAATTCATTTTCATTTCCCCTTTCTATTTTGTTTTCAACAAAACAATTTTATCATAATTTTGTTTTTCAAGAAACAATTAAATAGTATCACGATACTATCAACCTCCGCAACAAACCCAACTTTGCTAAAGCCGTCAGTTGCAATAGGTACTGCCACCTGTCTCCCTCAATGAATAACATTTTAATTGAACCTTTCATATGTTGAACCAAGTGATGAATGTCCAATCCGAGAAGAAGGATATCTTCCCAACGATTAAAAGGAGCGTGTACCTTCATGTGTCCCATATATTTCACTATTTTCCGTTTTTCATCTTCTCAAAAGGGGAAGGTCCAATGACCTCTAATCCGCAAACGAAAAGACGGTTAAAAATCGTTCAGGTCATATCTCCGAATGCACAGCCTCTCCCCTCCAACAAAGGAGGTACCGAGAAAGTTGTGTATGAATTGACTGAGGAGCTGGTGCGGCGCGACCATGAAATTACGCTGTTTGCCCCGCCTGGCAGCAAGAGCAGCGCCAAACTCATCACCTATCCTGAAAATTTAACGCATGAGGGGCTTTCCGACTTTGTACTGGACCGCCTTCCCCAGAACGTTGATCTTATTCATGACCATTCCTTCCGCTCATCGTTGGGACTGAGAAAACCGAATGTGCCCACCGTATGTACGATCCATCTCCCGGTGAAGCAGCAGGTTGAATATCCTGTATATGTAAGCAAGAGAGCACGGCAGGTTATGGGTAAAAATCGTGGATATTGCGTTTATAACGGCATTAATCCTGACGAGTACGAATTTAGTGCAGATAAACACGGTTATTTGCTGTTTTTAGGGCGGATCATACGTAATAAAGGCATATTACTGGCTCTTGATATCGCTAAAAAGACGGGAAAACATTTAGTTATTGCTGGTCCGATTAAAGCTCCCTCTTTTTTTAGAAAAGAGGTTAAACCCCGTATATCGAGTAACCCGAAAGTAAGTTTTGTCGGAGCTGTAGACGGGAAACAAAAACAGAAGCTGTTAAAGCATGCCCAGTGCCTTCTGTTTCCGACATTATGGGAAGAGCCTTTCGGATTGGTCATGATTGAGGCCATGGCTTGCGGTACACCCGTTCTCGCCTTGAAAAAAGGGGCGGTGCCTGAAGTGCTGTCCGGTTTTCCTCAATTGATATGCTCTTCCGTGGACGAAATGATTAAAAAGGTTAAAAAAGCGGCCTATCCGGCACCTTCGGCTCTTCGCAAGTACGTAGTTAAGAGATTTACGAACACGAGAATGACGGAGGAATACTTGAAAATATACCAGCAAGTGTTGGACGAACGGAATGTGACGGCCAAACGAAGATTGACCGCCAGACGGAGTGTGATGGCCAAGCGGAAGCTGACCGCCAGACGGAGTATGCTCACGCAACGGAAAAAGACGGTCAGACGGAGAATACAAGGTAAATCTGAATCGAACCGATAGGGCTCTGCTTCGCATCTCATTTAACGCTTGGTACAATTGAGCGTCAATATGAATCAGATCACGCCCTGTGCAATCATGGCATCCGCCACTTTTGTGAAGCCGGCAATGTTGGCCCCCACAACCAGATTGCCGGGATGGCCATACTCAGCTGCTGCATTTACGGACGATGTATAAATGTTTTTCATAATATCATGGAGCTTTGCATCCACTTCTTCAAAGGTCCAGGAGTATCTCATGCTGTTTTGTGCCATTTCAAGGGCAGAAACAGCGACCCCTCCCGCATTTGCAGCTTTGGCGGGGCCAAACAGTACATTTGCTTTGTGGAATACATCAATAGCTTCGAGGGTAGATGGCATATTGGCCCCTTCTCCAATAGCCTTGACGCCGCCCGCAACCAGTGTGATAGCTGCCTGCTCATCAATTTCATTTTGTGTGGCGCACGGGAGAGCGATATCACACGGGATGGACCAGATATTTTCACAGCCTTCCACATAAACAGCATCCGGATGCTCCTTCACATATTCACTGATCCGTTTTCTTTCCACTTCTTTCAAACGTTTTACCGTGTCGAATTTGATCCCATCCACATCATAGACATAACCGTTCGAATCACTGCATGCCAGCACTTTAGCCCCCAGTTGCGTGGCTTTCTGAATGGCATAAATGGCAACATTGCCGGAACCGGAGATGACCACCGTACTTCCCTCAAAATGCAAACCCTTGGATTGTAACATTTCGTTTACAAAATAAACCGTACCATAACCTGTAGCCTCTGTACGGCCAAGACTGCCGCCGTAACCGATTCCTTTGCCTGTCAGAACACCGGCTTCATTGCCGCCGCGAATTCGTTTATATTGACCAAACATATAACCGATCTCACGGGCCCCTACCCCGATATCGCCTGCAGGCACGTCGGTATCAGGGCCGATATATTTGTACAGTTCTGTCATGAAGCTCTGGGTAAACCGCATAATTTCACCTTCTGATTTCCCTTTCGGGTCAAAATCGGAACCGCCCTTCCCACCTCCGATCGGTTGGCCTGTAAGTGCGTTTTTGAAAATTTGTTCAAACCCGAGAAACTTAATAATACTCGCGTTTACGGAAGGATGGAATCTCAACCCGCCTTTGTAGGGTCCGAGAACGCTGTTAAACTGCACGCGGAAACCGCGGTTTACTTGCACAGCACCCTGGTCATTTACCCAGGGAACCCGGAAGGTGATCAATCTTTCCGGCTCAACGATTCTATCCAAAATACCATGCTGCATATATTTCGGATGCTTGGCAATAACAGGAACCAGCGATTCAAGAATCTCTTTCACCGCCTGGTGAAACTCGATCTCGTAAGGATTTCGTTTGACTACAGCTTCATATACATTCTGGATATACTTGTTTGCTGTTACTTCTACTTGCTCCAACGCTGAACCATGGGCCACGATGTTCATCCACCTTCATCATCATAATATTAAACTCCAGGCTGAATCCAAATCCATGCATCACTATTTAGTTCAACATATTAATTGAAATACCAACGAATTGGCAACAATTATTTACAACGGATGTTAAGTTTTTATTTTTTCATGCTGATAAAACTTTTTTATTGGTTTGAATCCTTGTTATTTCGCTGCCACCTGACCACATTGCCGGCGGCTCACTCTACCTCGTTGTACAATGCTTACAAGAATGTGTGCGGATTCTATGAATCTGCACTTTCCAATAAAAAACACCTATGAATACTGATATGCATAGGGTGGAAGAAATGGCGAATATTTTCTATCAAATCATAGACGGCATGGATGAGGAATGCAAACGAACGAACCACCAGCGCTTTCTTCCGCGTTGACGGTTCGTTCGTCTTTTGGCCTGTTGCAAGGTGAACTTTCCGCAATGTTTAGTTAAACCCGCCGTTTACGCGAATCGTCTGTCCCGTGATCCAACGGGCTTTGTCGCTGACGAGCAGTTCTAACGCATTCGCGATATCCTCCGGTTCCCCGAGTCTTCCAAACGCGTTCATACTGCGGAATGAATTAACCAGCTCCTCCGATTTGCCGTTCAGGAACAGCTCTGTCGATACCTGTCCAGGCGCAATGCAATTGATGATGATATCTTTAGGACCGAATTCCTTGGCCAGTTGGCGGGTCAATTGTTCGACAGCCCCTTTCGTTGCGGCGTAGACGCTATACGTCGGGAGCATTGCACCCGATACGGAGGTCGAGAAGTTGATGATCGTCCCGCCTTGTGCCATATGCTGCATCGCTTGCTGACATGCGAAATAAGTTCCTTTCACGTTAATCGCAAAATGGCGGTCAAACATCTCCTCGGTCACGTCAGCGATCGCCATGTTTTCCATAACGCCCGCATTATTGACCAGAATGTCCACGCGCCCGAACCGCTCAAGTGTCTCCGAGAATAGCGCTTCGACTTCGCTTACCTTGCCTACGTTAGCGCGAAGGGCAACAGCTTCGCCGCCGGCTTGCTCAATCGTCTTTACGACCTCGTCCGCTTTCCCCTGATTCGAGGAATAATTGACGACCACCTTTGCTCCGGATTGCGCTAATTGCATGGCTATTTGCCGTCCGATGCCACGCGACGCCCCTGTAACGATGGCTACTTTTCCATTTAGACTCATTTATGTTCTCTCCTTATATCTGAATTTGGGCCGGTCGGTGCCCGGCCTTGCAAATTTATTGTAGTAAATGTTTGAATGAACCTGTTAGAACATAACTGTTCGATCCTTGCCTATTTCTCTTCCGTATCGTTATTATAGAAGTAACTACAACCTTTTTGAAAGGAGCCCGCTAACAATGGACACTATGAATGAGTCACAACGTATGAAGCAAGTCTTGCAGCAATTGGCACTCCTGATACGTCGCCATGCTCCTTTGAACGGCATACATCAAACGGCCGTACCTTCTTTGACGCTAATGTATGCCACTCATTTGTCTGAACCGCTTGAATCTGTATATAAACCTTCCATTTGCGTCGTGGCGCAAGGGGCGAAGACGGCCACATTGGCCGACGAAAGCTACCGGTACGATCCTTCGTCTTACCTGGTCACTTCCGTCGAATTGCCGATCATCGGCAAAATCGTCGAAGCTTCGCCAGAGATCCCGTATTTAAGCTTGAAGCTGAGTTTCGACGCCGACGTCATCCTGGACATCGTGAAGGAGATGAACGACCCTGCTTTTGCACCCGAAGCAGCTGGTCCCGGCATCACTGTGAACCGAACGACTCCCGAATTGCTGGAAGCCATCGTACGGCTCATGCAGCTGCTTGATACACCTCGGGACATTCAGATTGTTGCGCCGCTCGTCATCCGTGAAATTCTGTATCGGGTGCTTCAAGGCGAACAAGGCGCGCTCATCCATCAATTCGCGATCATTGGCAGCCATGCCCACAGCATCGCCCAAGCGGTTCAGTTGATTAACCGGCAGTATAACCGTGCGCTCGTGATTGAGCAGCTTGCTAAGTCCGTGAACATGAGCACGTCGGCGTTTCATAAACATTTCAAGCGCGTCACGGCCATGAGCCCTTTGCAATACCAGAAAACGGTGCGTTTGCAGGAAGCCCGGCGATTAATGTTGACTGAAACCGTGCAAGCAACCGAAGCAGCCTACCGTGTAGGCTACGAGAGCCCATCCCAATTCAGCCGGGAATATGCCCGTATGTACGGACGGCCGCCGGTGCTGGATGTGCAGGAGCTTCGCGATTCGCTTGCAGGTTCCTATGGATTTGAAGGGAGATATTGAAGTTATGGTACCGAAAAAGGTCACCTGGTTGGAGCTTTTTTATGATTTACTTTTTGTAGCAGCAGTATCCAAAGCAACTCATGTCTTATTACATGCAGACCATGGAATCATTCCTATGGAGTATTTATTTAAATTTATTTTGATTTTTATTCCTATCTGGTGGGGGTGGGTAGGACAGACTCTCTTTATTAACAGATTTGGTCAAGATATCGTTAGTCATAGAATATTGATCATTCTTCAACTATTTTTTGTATTGGTCATGACAGCGAGCCTGTCCCCTGACTTTGATCAATACTATCTTCCCTTCTTTGTAGGATACATAGGCTCGAGAGCGCTGACAGCCATTCAATATCTTTTGGTACGTAAAACCAACGCTGATCATCACCGATTGACCGCTTCCTATTTGGGCTCACACTTTTTGATCGGCATATTGATATCGGCCTGCTCGCTTTTCTTTGACTCCTGGATACGGTATGTCATTTTGTATATGGGAATTGCTGTGGATATTCTACTTCCTTTAATTGGACGCCGGCATCTGGTGAAAACACCAATCAATACCCATCACTTATTTGAACGTTTTGCCCTGTTCACCCTCATTCTTTTAGGTGAATCCGTAATCAGCATACTTGCTGTATTGCAGTTTAATAACTGGGATCTGCCCTCTATTTTGTTTGTGGCGTTTACAAGCATATTAATCATTGCAATATGGTGGCAGTACTTTGAGAATATAGAGACTAAAGTGAGCAAGGATATACAAACTGCCGGCCAAACGATTATTTATGGTCACCTATTTATATACTTATCCATGAGCATGATAGCGGCTTCCATTCAATTATTATACCAAGAACAGCTGGATTACTTATTTATGCTGATTTTTGTATTTGGATCTGTGCTATTGTATTTTTTCTCTACATCTTTGGTTTTTCACCGGTACAGACACAAGCACCTGCGTTTGAAACCCTATCATTTGGCGGTATTATTAGGGATTATCGGTTGTTGTATAGCGTTTGACTTGATTTATCAAGTCCCTAATTATGTAATCGTGGGAGAAATCATGGTGTTCTTTATCGGGTACGCGAAGTTAACAACATGATTTTGAAAAAAGGTAAACCATCCAGGAATGATAGATCTCCAGGATGGTTTTGTTTTCTCAATTTTTACCCTTCCGTCAAATCCGCCCTCAAATCACTTGCCACTTCAATCATTTTGGGGATGACGGCTTCATCGTAAACGGCTACATACAGATCACCCATATAATGCCGGAAAGGAATTTGCAAATCGCCATAGCTCCACATGAAAAAATCGCCATCAATGGACATTGTACTGGCAGGTCCTGACACGGTATAGACCGGTGAGTATGTAAAATCGGGCTGGGATGCAAAGTAAAGTTTGCACTCTTGCAAAGTAATGGTCTGTTCCGCAGAATTTTCCTGAAATGACCTGGTGATGCGAAACCGCTGGCTCATTAAGACTCCTCCAATATGTTTTGTTATACGTTTGCTTTGCATATCATAATACTTGGTTAAGTAATGGATGTGTCTATTATTTAAAAAAAGTGCTGAAAACATACAGCTAGATAACTGAAGTCCATTGTACACTATTTCAGGAAAGTTTGGTGTTATCGCGATGCCTAAAGTGGATCGAAGAATACTTAAAACGCAAGAAGCATAAAAAAAGATGGGTCAGCAAATGCATGGCTGACCCATCTTTTGACGTTGAACAGAAACTCATTTTGCCTCGCTTGTTTGCGCCAGCTTTTCCTCCACCAGCTTCGTTGGGGTCACATCATTTCCTTCAGGATCGACGACGGATACGCTTAACAGGGTATTTTTAAATTGCCCCCGAATGATCTGTAAATAATCCTGCCGCAGCACAGCCTGTTCGGACTTCTCGTGTTCAGTCAGCCCTTCCCCGCGCTGCTTTCTGCTCAGCTCATTGATTCTATCAAGTATTTGGATCATTGTAATGCCCCTCTTTCATAGTAATGTAGAGTGCGGAAAATATTCTACATTAATTTATCTTGATATAAAGATATATGATTTTCATCTAAGTGTCAATAGATAAAAAGCAGCTCCCATGATTACATCCATTACACTATCGCACAACAATGTGCGTTCTTGTGAGAACACCGGGATTGAACTATGATTGATTCCACGGCAAGAACGTTGTTGGGACTCTCCCCTAGAGCCGATTTATATTAAAGGAGCTGGATTTAATGAACCACAGCATGAAAAAAGAGGACATATTGGCAGCCTTTGAATTTAGACATGCCACCAAGGAATTTGATCCGACAAAGAAAATTTCTGCCGAAGATTTTGATTTCATTCTCGAAACAGCCCGGCTCTCTCCAAGCTCGGTTGGCCTTGAACCCTGGAAGTTTGTCGTTGTCCAGAATGCGGATTTGCGTGAGAAGCTGCGTGCCGTGAGTTGGGGCGCACAAGGGCATATGCCTACAGCCAGCCATGTCGTATTAGTTTTGGCGCGCAAAGATGCAAGCTACAAGTCCGACTACTTCTGGCAGCAATTGACCGGAGTTAAGCAAATCCCTGCGGAGAACGTAAAAAACATGATGGGCCGCTACCAGTCATTCCAGGAAGAAGATTTCAAGCTGATGGACTCGGAACGCGCGCTGTTTGATTGGGCTTCCAAGCAAACCTACATTGCCCTCGGCAACATGATGACCAGCGCCGCTCTTATTGGCATTGACTCCTGTCCGATCGAAGGCTTCGCTAGAGACGCTGTGGACACCATTTTACGCGAAGAAGGGCTGCTGGAAAACGATCAGTACGGAATCAGCGTGATGGCTGCGTTCGGGTACCGTGTCAAAGCTCCGCGTCCTAAGACAAGAAGAGAAGCGACTGACGTGATCCGCTGGGTTGAATAAAAAGGTCAAGCTTCCAGCGCGCACCAATTTTCTATTGGTGCGCGCTGTTTGAGTTTACTTGCTTTCTTTTTTTAATCTTTGGCCGTGTTAATTCGAAGCTATGGTTCACCATTTCATGAATTTCCTGCTCCGGGAGCTCCCCATCCAAGATAAGAGTATTCCAATGCTCTTTGTTCATATGGTATCCGGGCGTCACTTCTTTAAACAGGCTGCGCAGAAAATCAGCACGGCTGGGTTCGCATTTAAGGTTGACACATAAGTGGCCGTCATGATGAAAAATCAGCGCAAATATTTTCTTATTTCCTTTGTGACGCATAACAGTCCAATCTTCCCCAAAAGGGTGGTCTTCATAAGAGCCTAGGTATGACAGACAGTATTCAATGATTTCATCTTTAGTCATAGTAAGCCCTCCGTAAGCGAAATATGTCGTTGTTTCTTTTATAATAGCACGTATGTTCGCTTCGCAAAAGTGGAATATGATCCATCTCCCATCCACACTGAATGGAGACTTTATGTTATGGATAAGTATTACCTTCATTTAACAATAATAGCGCTTCTGTTTTACAAAACTCATATATGATCATGTTGTAATATACTCTACACATTGGAGTGTGAGCTTAGTGAACAAGCGTGCTGTTAAAAAAGCAATCCTGTCTATTGCTGCTGTCGGAGTACTTGGTGCGCCACTTTTTGCCGCCGATTTCTCTCAAGTATCTGCCGCAGCATCGGACAACCAGAAATCTCCCTATCCGAAAAATGTCATTCTGTTTATTGGCGACGGGATGGGACAAGCCACCCGGGATGCGGTCACACTGGCTACGGTCGGCAAATCCGGCAATCTGGAAATGGACAAGATGCCAGTTATCGGACTTGTCAGCACGGATTCAGGCGATAACCTGGTGACAGATTCCGCGGCAGCGGCCAGCGCCATTGCCACCGGAGTCAAAACGTATAACGGCGCGATTGGCATGGATATGAAGAAAAAGCCTGTCACCACGATTATGGAGCAGGCCAAGAAAGCGGGTCTTTCCACCGGTATCGTCACGACCAGCCAGGTTACGGATGCTACGGGTGCGGCATTTGGCGCACATGTAGAAAACCGTTCAGCCCAAAGCGACATTGCCAAGCAGTATTTGGAAAAAAGTAAAGTAGATGTCATTCTCGGCGGCGGGGAAGATTTCTGGTATCCGAAAGGAACACCTGGCGCTCACAAAGATGCCCCGGCTGAAGATCCTGAAGAAGCAAGCAAAGGCACCCAGGGCAATCTGGTTGAGCAGGCCAAAAAGCTGGGTTATAAATATGTAACCACCAGCGCTGAAATGAAAGCCGCTTCCGGCAGCAAGCTGCTCGGCCTGTTCGCAAATGAGGAGATGTTCCAGGCGCATAATGAACTGGGTAACTCCTATAAACCGACGGTTCCACTGCCTGATATGACGGCAAAAGCCATCGATGTGCTCTCCAAAAATAAAAAAGGGTTCTTCCTCGTGGTCGAGGAAGAAGCCACGGATGAAATGGCACATGACAATGAAGCCGAATTAACGATCAAGGCCGGCCAGCAGCTTGATAAAGCCGTGAAGGTGGCCAAGGATTACGCCAAGTCCCACCCTGACACGCTTGTTCTTGTGACAGCAGATCATGAAACCGGCGGTATGGCCATTGAAGGCGAGGACGACGAAGATGAGTCCGGTGACGGTATGTCCAAGGAGGACGGCCCATTTGCGATCCATGGTTCTAACGAAAAGTTCTATATCGACTGGACTACCGGCGGCCATACAGCGATCAACGTGCCACTGACGGCCATGGGACCTGGCTCCGAGAAATTCGCAGGCAGTTATCCGAATACCGCCATTCATGATAAGCTCGTGCAATTGCTGAAACTGAAGAAATAAGCATGAACAGTGTTAAATGAACATACAGGAAGTCCATGGACGCCGGCATTATACCGGCGTTCTTTTTCGATAATTTTTGCGGAGACCATCCTCTTCCCTTCTTCCGGTCCCTCCCTGTCTTGCCCTTAAAGTATGGATACAAAGTGGACAATTAACCCATCCTATCATACACTGTGAGTTGACTTTCGTTTTCTAAAAACAGCCATAGCGAGGTAAGCTGATTTTATGTATAAAGTGGCTATATGCGATGATGAGCAGCAGCAAAGAGAGCTTGTAAAAAATATGCTGATCGCTTTATCGGTCAAGACGAATTTAAACTTTGACATTGAAATGTTCAGTTCCGGAGAAGAACTGGCAGCCTATTATGAAAACAATAATCCCTCCTTCCATATCTTGATATTGGATGTTGAAATGAACGGCATCAACGGTATTCAAACCGCCAGAAAAATAAGAAGCTTGAAGAACGTTGATGAGCAAATTATTTTTTTGACCAGTTACCCGGAGTACATGCTGGAGAGCTTTGATGTAGTGACATACCAGTATTTAATCAAACCGGTAGCACCCCATATTTTTGAAGAAAAAATAGTAAAGCTGCATCAGTATTTTCAAGCTCAGGATCCAAAATTTATAGTTATTAAGTCGGCTTATGAAGAAGTGATATTGAAGCATCATGAGATTATTGCCATTGAAGCTGCCAAAAGCTTAACGATTAAAAATAAATTGCATTTTGTGACCCAGAATCAAACCTATGAGAGCAAAGGCATTATTTCGAACTATGCATCAGCGCTAAAGGATTTTCATTTCCTGCAAATTCATCGGTCCATTATTATCAATCTGCTTCATGTGAAAAAATTTGCCGGAGGCAAGGTATTCATGTCAAATGCAATGGAATTGCCCATTGGGCGCTCGAAAATAAAAGAAGTAAAAGACGCATATACCAAGTTTATGGTCACAGAGATGGGATGAGATGATGGACTACAGATTATTGCTGCTTAATTTTGTTGTTTCACTCGTCATGTGCTTGCAACTGAATTTTTATTTCAACTCGGTTTTGAGCAAGTCCACCAAGAAGGCCAACAGTATGGTTTATTTGCTTATATTTTGGGTATTGGATTTTCTATATTTATGTGCCGAGCTGCCTGCTCTGGTCTCTTCCCTTAGTGCATTAGTTGTGATCTTCAGTTTGGCTCATGCTTATCATGTGGATTTAAAATTAAAGATCATTTTCTCAACACTTTACGCCGTTTTGCTTACTCTGGTTAATTATATATCTACTTACATTCTGTATGATGTGGAGACATTTGATCTCAATAGTCTGCATAACATGAACAATGCACAATTTCTGTTTTCCAAAATTATGCTACTCAGCTGTATGCTCATGTTTCCCCTCATTCAGATCATACGGCTGGTTGCCAAACGAAAAAGCTTCCCGATCCATACCCGCTACTATCTGTTATTCCTGATTGTGCCGGTTGTGAGCATTATCCAAGGCAATGTTATGTCTATGTATAGTGAAAAAAACATATATTATTTCATATCCATCTTTGGCCTTCTTTTATTGAATGTGTTCATTGTCTATATCTTTGATAATATTGTCGAAAAATTCCAATTGATTCATCAGAATTCCCAACTGCAAAATCAGATGGACTATCAGGATGCCAACTATGAGAAAACGGTGCACAGCTTCAAAAACATTAAAAGAATCGTTCATGATACGAACCAGCAGTTTTTGTATATCGAGGAATGTATCAAAAGAAACGAGCTCGAACAGGCGCGTGAACACATAAGAGTTACATTAAATAAAATTGAAGACGCCTATCATAGAGTAAATACTGGCAACCTGGTGATCGACGCCCTGGTTACGAATACGCTGAATATCGGACAGGCAAACGGCATTAAAATAGATACAAAACTCAGTCTAGCCATGAAAGACATTCATATTGAACGGTACGACTTATGTGTCGTTTTGGGCAACATGCTGGATAATGCGATAGAAGCATCCAAAAAGATCAAGATCGCGGATGACAGGTATATGCTTATTAAAATCCATTCTAATGAATCCGCCCTCTTCCTTCACATTCTCAATCATGTGGAAAAAGAGGACGTATCATTGTACAGCCAGAAACCCAATCCGGAATTTCATGGACTTGGCTTAACCAATATTTCAAGAATATGCGAGAAGTACGGCGGGAACATGACGATTGAGATGAAAAATAAAGTATTTAATAACATGGTTGTACTGCCTTTTCATACGAACAATCCCTAAGCCTTCTGTCGTTTGGGGATTGTTTTTTGCGTTTGAGGGTCTTCTTGCCCTTCCTGCTCCTTGTTGAATGTATGCTGAAAGCAGCTATTCATTTAGAGCATACAAGGAGGAAAAAGAAATTGAAAAAAATAGGGATTACAGTTATCGCTATAATGCTTGTGCTGCTGCAGGTGCCCTGGGCTTCCGGGGCTTCGGCCGAAGGCAATGATGATACGGTTGCAGAGAAAGCCCGCAAGCTGGCTTCGGCACTAATATCCGATTATGGGGTTAGTTCCGTTCAATATGCCATTCTGGATAACGGTGCAATTACCTTATCCGATAGCGCAGGAGTAAATGGGAAGGAAGCCGATGATTCCATTAATAAAGATACGATGTATGCCATTGGTTCTGTCAGCAAAATGTATTCAGCTGCCGCAACGATGATGCTGGTTGATGCCGGTAAGGTCGATATTGATCAGCCGCTTACGACCTATATCAAGGATTTTAAAATGGCGGATGAAAGATACAAGCAAATCACACCGCGGATGCTGCTCAATCACTCGTCAGGTCTTTATGGTTCCCATTATAAAAACAGCATGTTATTCGATGACAATTCCACAGAAAAGCATGATGAGCTATTGGAAAAGCTGCAGTCTGAGCGTTTGAAATCGAACCCTGGTGAATACTCCGTTTACACCAATGACGGATTTCAGCTGCTGGAACTTCTGGTTGAACGTGTGAGTGGTATGACATACAGCGAATTCCTTGCGACCCATATCAGTAAACCGTTGAATTTAAATTTCACAAAAACACCGCTTGATTCATTTGACAGACAGCAGCTGGCCAAAACATATTTTCCTGGAATTGAGGGACCCCTGCCTGTTGAAAATCCCAATATTCTCGGGACAGGCGGTCTTTACTCTACAGCAGAAGAGTTGACCAAATTTTCTGAAGTCTTAATGGGCCAGAAGCCGGATATTTTATCCAAGCAATCGGCAGCTGCCATGGAAAATCCCGAATACCGGAAAGGAGTCTGGGTTCCTGAAGAGAGAAATATTTATAATTACGGGCTCGGCTGGGATGCGGTCGAATTGGCTCCGTTTAGTGATTATGGCATCACTGCTTTAAACAAAGGCGGGGATACCATAATGTACCACTCTGCCCTGATTTCCTTACCCGAGCATCATTTGTCAATGGCAGTCATTTCTTCCGGCGGATCTTCAATTTATGATACGATATTTGCTTCTAATATTTTGCAGGAGGTTTTAAAGGAGAAAGGCATTATTAAAGATATCACTCCTCCAAAAACAGCTATACCTCCTGTAAAAGTGGATATGCCCGCAGATTTGGCCGCTAATTCAGGCTTATACGGAACCGTTGGTGCAACCATACATGTGAATATTCAAAACGGGGAGTTTGAGCTGCCTGGTCTGATGAGTGAAATGATACCAGCCCAGAAATATGTTTATACAGGCAACAGCCGCTTCACCAGCAGTGACGGCAGTGCTGAAGTAAGCTTTGAGAAACAAACCAATGGAAAAACCTATATCAAAGCGAATGTGCTTTTGGACTTCCCAGGTTTGGGTCAAACGGAAGCGGTGTATTATGAATATCAAAAGCTGGACGATAACCCTGTAAATGATTCTGTGAAAAAGGCATGGGGAGATAGAAATAATAAGAAATACTATGCCCTGGATGAAAAAATAAATTCACTATTTTATTTGGTGCCTGCAGCAATTTTAATAAAAAATATAGCTGTTGATAAAGGTTATGCCAGCGGCACTAGAATTGTAGATGAAAACCATGCTGTCAATGCCGTCGAAATACCTGTGATGAACGGGAGAGATACATTTGATTTGAATTTTTACAAAAAGGATAACTCGGAGTACTTGCAGTCTGGTGATCAACACTTTATTCGTGAGGATGCTATGAAACCGCTGCCTGCTGCGGAAACATCCCAATATACAGTACCATCTAATGGATTTGCTCAATGGTTTAAAATTGACGAAAGTACAGCAAATAAAACCATGACTGTAGATTTCCCGAAAAACGGCGGTTTTGCTGTTTATGATGAAAATGACTCGGTTGTGCACTTATCAACGGTAGACTCTGAGCGCTCGGTCATCCTTCCCAAAGGTGGCTTGATCGTTTTTGGCGGCAATGCGGGAGATGTCTTTAAAGTTACATTAAAAAAACAATAAAATCATGGGCGAACCGCAACGCTTTCTTCCGCGTTGACGATTCGCCCATTTTTTATCAAATCCTGATTTCCGTAATAATCAGTTCATTTCAGTATATTCAGATCTTGTATGCGCAAATCCTCGTACATGCTACCCGCAGCAGTTGAGCAGGAATAAGTCATTTGGGCATGCACATCAAGCAGTGTCAGCCGGCAGCCATGCTTGGCACCGGTATCGATGCCGATTTTCCGGTTTGCCCGCCATAGCTCCCCAGGACTTGCCCCTATCCGGAACGTCGGCGTATGGCCGAAGATGACCGTACCCGGCTGATCATTGACTGAATCACTCTCTCCCCAGAATTCCTCACGAATCTCGGTCATATCTTTAAGCGTCTGGTCTTCAAGCGGCACCCCTGGTCGAAAACCGGCATGTACAAATAGAAATCCATCCTCCTCTATGTAAGCTGGAAGTGAATGCAGCCAGTCGATCAGGGCACGAACAGCTTTCGTTTTCTCTTTTGGCTGATTCATTAGCTTGGTCTCCTTATTGCCAAGGATGGCCTGCGCGCCGCCCTGCACCAGCGCCTGTATGGTATCAAGCGTGTCCCAGGTGTCAGGCGTGTCATTAATGTAATCTCCACCCAGAATAAGGCGGTCTTCACGGGGGTTATATGCAGCTTCGGACAGCAGTAAAGACAATCCGTGCTTGTGCCCGTGGATATCTGAAATGACCAAAAGGCGGCCAGTGTTTTCAGTTGAATTCAACAAATTATCTACGGCCTTTCTGCTTTAATCTATGATCAAGTCGCATATAGAAACGCAGCTTCACGAGGTAATTTCAAGCTGACCAGATTTCCCGGCTGCAGTGGCTCTGCACTCAGCATATACAGCCGGCTCCCTTCCCCGCATTCCAGCAGGGAGCGCCAATGGCTGCCCTCGAACGTACAGTGAATGACCTGTGCTTCAAGCAAACTATGCTTGGGCAAGTCATGCGAATTTGCTAACTGCGACTCATTAGCTGTGTGTACAGTCAATGCCTCGGGGCGAAAGCGGACTTCGCCCGCCGTTCCTTCCCGGGGAACATTTCCGGGTTCACAATGGACTCCCTGCAGTATCCCGGCTGCCGTCTTGAGCGCCAGGCCATGCGGAGCTGCTACGAATTCACCGGACAGGTGATTGATTGCGCCAAGGAGCGAAGCAGCCTGCCTGCTGGCCGGGCGGTTATAACATTCGATTGGTGACGCGAACTGATCGATTGCGCCGCTGCGCATAATGAGCAGACGATCCGCCATGGCGAACGCTTCCTCCGGATCATGTGTCACATGAAATACGCTCATTTTCAGCCGCCGGAACAAAACGGCCATTTCCGAGCGCATTTCAATACGCAGCCTCATGTCCAGATTGGACAGCGGCTCATCCAGGAGCATCAAGCGCGGTTCGGTCACCAGCGCGCGGGCGATGGCGACACGCTGCTGCTGTCCACCCGACAGCTGGGGAGGCAAGCGGTGTTCAAAGCCTTCGAGATGAAGCAGCGCAAGCGCTTCCTGAACCTTTTTCCTGATGGCGTCGGTGCCAAGCCGCTTTTGCTTCAATCCGTAGGCGACATTGTCGTACACATTCATATGCGGCCACAGCGCATAATCCTGAAAAACCATATTCACGCCGCGCTTCTCCGGCGGAACCATTTTGGTAGAAGAAGCAATCTTCTGCCCGAGCAGCCGAATCTCGCCTTCATCCGGCTGGGCAAGCCCTGCCACCAGCTGCAGCAGTGTTGATTTTCCGCAGCCTGAAGGGCCGAGCACACTGATGATCTCTCCCTCCTTCAGATCAAGGCTGACTCCGTTTAATGCTTTGACCTCCCCGTATCGTTTAACCATATTGCTGATCTCAAGCAGTGGACTTGTGGTTTGGGCAGCTGATGTTTTCATATTTATTTCTTCGCCCCTTTTCTATAAAAAATACGTTCGGCGATAATCATGATACATACGATGATGCCCCCACCGGTGATCGTGGCTGCGGCTGCGTAGCCAAAACGCATGTCCTCAAAAGCATCGTCAATGGCGACAGGCAGTGTTTGAAAATTGGGTGGAAACAGAATCGAGTTCACCGCCAGATCGAACACACTTGACCCGAAGGCCGCAAGGCCAGCGGATACCAACGCTCCACGCACGAGCGGAATCAGGATCATCCTCACCCGGCTCAGCAGCGATGCTCCCTGCATTTGCGCTGCATCGAGCAGGCTTTGCGGCACTTTGGCCATAGCCCCGCTCATCACCCGCGTAATAATGGGTATGGCTCCCGCGATCGCTGCCAGCACCAGAATCGCTGGTTGGCCGTATAACCGGAGTCCAAGCGGCTCCAGCCACTTCTGGTTCCAGACGAATATGTAGCCAATCCCGAGCACAACCCCCGGAACGGCGAAGGTAACCAGTGACGCTGTTTCAATGAGCCGCTTAAACCTGAATCTGGAATAAGCGAGCACAAAGCTTGCCGCCAGTCCAATGAGAAGACCGAATAAGGCCGCAGCTCCTGCAATCATGAGCGATCGGCCAAGCCCTGGAAACAAGGCCGCACCCTGCTTGAACAATTCCAGGTAGTTATCGAGCGTAAGATTCCCGCTGGACAACCCGTCGGTCTGAACACGCAGCAGTGACATGACAAAGCTTGAGCCGATAGGAATGCCGAGCACGATCAGAACAAAGAGCAGAGTTCCGCCCGCGAGCAGCCATCGGTAATGGCCAGCCGTTGTCGGCACGGAAGGTACTGCACGGCCGGATAAAATATCATATCGGGCCCTGCGCAGCACATAAAACTGCAGAGCCATCGCCACCGCAATGATCACAACCAGATACAGAGAAAGCACACCGGCCATATCAAAACGGATCGGTGACGTATAAATGGCAGAGTAAATGGAATAAGGCAGTGTCGGAAACTTATATACGACCGCTATCGCCGATGGAAGTCCGAAATCACCGATGGTGTCCATAAAAACAAGCGCAGCACCCGAGCAAATGGATGGCAGCAGCAGCGGCGTCTGGATCGTTCTCCATACCCGGAAAGGAGAAGCCCCGCATAATCTCGCGGCATCAGACAGCATCTCCATTTTCCATTCCATCGCCGCACGTACCGTGAGATATGCGAGCGGGAATTTGCTTAAAGTCATCACTACGATCAGTCCGGCCGGTGAAAAAACAGCTCTCGTCACCCACTCCCAGCCGAGCACGGAAACGGCCAATCCATTGCCTGCAGAGAACATAATCCAGCCCTGGGCAAGAATAAAGGATGGCATGATGAGCAGTATCCAGGCAGTGGCATCCAGCAGCCCCGCACCGGGAAACCGCCAGCGGGTACGCGCCATCGCCAGCACGGTACCGAGCAGCGTGCCGAAGCACGCAGTCCCGATCCCGAGCAGAAGCGAATTCTCCAGCGATTTTCGCCACAAGGGCCGGGTGAATACATCTCCCAGCAAAGAGATATCTCCGAAATTCAGATCACCAAAAAAGATACCAGGGAGCAGTACCTGGATGATGACCGCTCCCAAGGGAAACAGAACCAAAATGGCTAATAACAGGCTGACTGCCCAGCCCAGCCGATTTATACTCAAACCTTTCATTGTCGCTTACTGGACAGACTGGTCGGCAAACCATTGCTTGATTTCAGCTTCATGTTCACTTGCCCAGGCAGCATCGGCAATATTCAGCTTGGCATTCGGATCTCGTTCCGGCTTGGGCTTGGCGCCCTCTGCGGAAGGCTCGAAATAGCTTTCGTCCCCTTCATCCACCAGCTGCTGCTGAACTTGCGGATCAAGAAGAAAGTTCACGAATTCCTTGGCTGCTTCGATCTGATCGGAATCCTTCTGGATAGCAGCCACCCTTACCGACGCAGGCGCCCCTTCTGCGGGCCATACCAGCTTCACCGGCTCTCCATCCGCCAGCATGCTGTACGCATTGGATTCCTGCAGTGCTGCCACGTCAATCTCTCCTGAAGTCATGGCCTGAACCACTTGCGGGTTTTTAGGATATACATGAAGTCCTTGCTTCATCAGGCTGTCGAAATAGGCCTGTCCTCCTTCCATGCCTTGTTGATTGAAAAACCAGGACACGAACGGATACGCCGGTGCTGCTACCGCCGGGTCGGCCATACCGATACGCCCTTTATATGTATCCTTTTTCAGATCATCCCATGTCTTGGGAGCTTGCTCCTCAGACACCTTATCCTTGTTATATACAATAATTCCGGCAGCGTGTGCGCCTGTCGGGTAATAAGCGCCATCTTCCGGGATAACGGCTTTGTACGCTTTCTTCAAGCCTGCGGCATTATCGGGAGTCCAGCCCTGCAGCAGCTGTCCGTTGGCGTCAAGGCCATAGATCGAAGGCATGGCATCGATCCAGACCACATCCCATTGCGGATTGGATTTTTCCGCTTCAATCCTGGACATGATTTCGGCTCCGTTACCGGAAACGATATTGAGTTTAATGCCTGTTTTTTTCTCAAACGTGTCGCCGATTACGGCATCAAAATCATTCAGATAAACGGTAAGCTCTTGAGCTTGAGCAGATGATGTGTTAGTTTTCCCCTGCTCCTCGCCTGCCGCAGTCTGAGATTGACCTCCGCACGCCGTGACCGTCATTAAGGCCAGCGCGCTGAAGGCAATACCTGCTTTTTTCATCCATTTGTTACCCACGATACTTTTCCCCCTCATATGAACTTAGCTATTTACTGAAACGCTGATGCGCTATCTCAAACTTTAACGAAACAATGTAACCACGAAGTTAAAGCAAATGCCCTTTTTTATTAAATTTATCTATATGTATTGTTAGTAACAAAGAAATCATCTATATTTTAAGCAAAAAGCGAGGGTTGTCCATGAATGTACAACAATTGAAAGTCTTTGTGGAAGTGATGAAAAGAGGAACGCTGCAAGGCGGGGCGGAGCATTTGGGGCTGAAGCAGCCTACGGTCAGTTTTCATCTGCGAAAATTGGAGGAGGAGTTGGGGGTGGAGCTTTTCCGCAAGCATTCCAGGAACCTGCGGCCGACCAAGGCGGCTGAAGAGCTGCTTCCCTATTCACGCCATATTCTGTCCCTGATGGATGAAGCTGCAGCGCGGATGAGCATGCATGCGGCCAAAACGGGCATCAAGTTGAAGCTTGGGGCAAGCTATACACCAGCCACCTACTATTTGCCGCCTTATCTGGCCGAATTCCGGCACAGATATTCATCTGTTCACCTGCTGCTGAATGTAAAAAAGGCAGAGAGCATGCTGCATATGCTGCGAAATTATGAAATTGACGTAGCGGTCGTCTCTCTGCCCCTGGATGAAGAAAAAGGAATTTGTGTAATTCCGCTGCTTGAAGATGAACTGCAGCTGGTCATGAGCCCTCAGCATCCCCTGGCCAAT
Source organism: Paenibacillus enshidis (assembly GCF_042136365.1). NCBI lineage: Bacteria > Bacillati > Bacillota > Bacilli > Caryophanales > Paenibacillaceae > Paenibacillus > Paenibacillus enshidis. Next base: position 43,280 of record NZ_JBHHMI010000027.1, read on the forward strand.
ATAGAGCATTTGACAGCAGATGATCTGCAAGATGAAACCTTTTTGCTGCACGAAGGCGGCACAACCTCAAGACGGCTGGCGGAAGAATGGGCGTCCGCTATTGGACTGGAGTTCAGATCCACTATGGAGCTGGGGGCTATTGAGACGATAAAAGAATCTTTGAAATACAGTATGGGGATAGGTGTGCTGCCTCTGCGCAGCGTGCTTAGGGAGACAGCAGCCGGGGAGCTTGTGAAACGGTCCCTCCCGGGCGGCGGGTATACCAACCGCAGATATATCTGTCTGGTGTACCGGGACGAGCCCATTTATTCTCAGCATACTAAAATGTTTATTGATTATATGCAGACTGTAGCGGAACGCTAGGCTACATGCAGCTTAACCGCAGCATGTTCTCCGTGATAGAGAACCCAACCCGTTTAGACACAGAGTACAACTTCTTCAGGCGGCAGTATGGGCTGACCCAACCAGTACTAAAAAACGCTTCTGGAAGGTAAATAGAAACCATTCCAAAAGCGTAGATACTATATTATTTAATCATATTTTCTTTTGTTAATTAATACCGACACCGGCACTTGCATAACCTGCAACCGCGGTAGCAATAGCAATGCCGGCAGTTACAGTTATAGCAAACACCAGCAGAAGGCGTGTGCCCGCGGTCACCGGTATTCCCAAACCTGATACTAGCCCGCTACTAATTGTTCCAATTGGAAGTAACCCTGTAAGTGATGGAGCTAACGTAACTATCGCGCCGGGGATTGGACTAAAAATATTGTTAGGTACTGTTGAGCTATATAACTGGGCTGTTACCGTAACTGTTGATCCTATAAGATTCAAAGCCGCTGTCGTACTAAAGTACGCCGCTATTGAGTCGATCGTTCCATTGCGGGGAACAGAGAAAGAAAAGTCAAGAAGTGTTCCTCCTGCCCCTGTAAGATCAATAGTTCCACCGCCAAGCACAGAAACACCCGAGACTGAATTTCCAAATCCGACCAGACCCACTGTACCGACTAGCCCTGTTAAAAGAGTAGTCATTGTAACCGGGGTACCTGATGCAAACGGAATGATTGCACCTGCGCCAGTGGTACCGGTAACTCCCGTGCCCCCTGTCGCACCAGTGGCTCCGGTAGCTCCGGTGGCTCCAGTGGCTCCAGTATCTCCTGTGGCCCCGGTGGCTCCCGTGGCTCCCGCTGTACCCGTAGCTCCCGTTGCTCCTGTATCACCTGTGGCCCCGGTAGCTCCCGTGACTCCGGTGGCTCCCGCTGTTCCCGTTGCTCCTGTTGCACCTGTTGCACCTGTTGCACCTGTTGCTCCTGTATCACCTGTGGCCCCGGTGGCTCCCGTTGCTCCCGCTGTACCCGTAGCTCCCGTTGCTCCTGTTGCTCCTGTATCACCTGTGGCCCCGGTAACTCCCGTTGCCCCGGTGGCTCCTGTGACCCCGATGGCTCCCGTGGCTCCCGTTGCACCTGTTGCACCTGTGGCTCCTGTATCACCTGTGGCCCCGGTGGCTCCCGTTGCTCCTGTGGCTCCTGTATCACCTGTGGCCCCGGTAACTCCCGTGACTCCGGTGGCTCCCGCTGTTCCCGTTGCTCCTGTTGCTCCTGTTGCACCTGCTGTACCCGTAGCTCCTGTATCACCTGTGGCCCCGGTAGCTCCCGTGACTCCGGTGGCTCCCGCTGTTCCCGTGGCTCCTGTTGCTCCTGTTGCACCTGCTGTACCCGTGGCTCCGGTAGCTCCTGTATCACCTGTGGCCCCGGTGGCTCCAGTTACCCCTGTGCTTCCTGTGGTTCCTCCTGGTGGACCTGTTACTCCCGTTGCGCCTGTTGTTCCTGTTGCCCCTGTGGCTCCTGTATCACCTGTGGCACCAGTGCCCCCTGTTGCACCAGTAGCTCCGGTAGCACCTGTCGGCCCTGGGTCTCCCGTTAGCCCGGTAGCACCTGTCGCTCCCGTTGCCCCGGTTGTCCCCGCTGCCCCTGTTACTCCAGTGGTTCCTGTTGTTCCGGTAGTACCGGTTGCCCCAGTAGCTCCTGTTGTTCCGGTAGCTCCTGTTGGCCCTGGGTCTCCCGTCGGCCCAGTTGCTCCTGTTGCTCCTGTTGCTCCTGTTGCTCCCGTGGTCCCCGTTGCCCCAGTAGCTCCCGTGGCTCCTGTTGTTCCTGTAACTCCCGAAGATGTAGCTGCTCCTAATACAGTCTCAAGCTTGGATTGAAGTAGCAGTTCTTTTTTAGTCAAATTACTAATGGTATTTTGTACACTCGTATTAACCGAGAAAATATCACTTAACGTAGCCGGCGGCGAACTCACTCCTGGCAATGTCCCGAGCACAAATTGAATTTTTTCCCCTTCAGCGTTGAGAATATGGCTTAAACCGAGTTCTTCCATTGCAATGGATGTTAACAATAAGTTGATGGCGTCATCTCGGGTTACTGAAATGAACGGGGATATATTAGGTATATTCGCTTGTGACAAAATGGCACCTCCCTAATAGAATCAGATTTTACTCTATATAATTATGGGATTTGCCTGAAACGGTACTAGGTTGAACTCCTATTTTACCAATGAAGGGCTAATAGACTTAAAATTGGGCACAAAGAACCGGGAGGGCAAAGTCCAATTGATCAAGGGCTCTTTTTCTTTGAGCAGGTCAAGAGGCATCTGACTCGTAAAATGGATTAAAAAAATCCACTGAAGAATCCAGTGGATTTATAGGAGAATCACAAAACCCTATACGGGTATTATTTATAATCCTGCACTAGCCCCTGTTCAACAGATCCTCACGGAGCGGTGTGAAGCAGTCAAGCAGCACCGAGGCTTCTTTGGCGATCACCCCATGTCTGGCTCCTCCGGGAATGACAACGGTTTCACCCTGCCTGATACGCCGGGTCGTACCGTCGATTGTAAACTCCAGTTCCCCCCGAATACAGTAACTCATCTGTTCATGGGGATGGCTGTGCTGATAGCCTGCGGCTCCGGCTTCAAAGTGGACCTCCATCATCATCAGCCCAGTACCAGGTGCGAAAATTTTGCGCTTCACACCCGGCTCAGCCTGTTCCCACTCTTCGAACGTTCTCATCTCATGTTCTCCTCTCCTAGGCAGGATGCAGCCTTTTCCGGTATTCGCTAGGCGATGTCCCCGCCTCTCTTTTGAATGTATTGCTGAAATAAGCCGCATCCGTGAATCCGAGCCTGTCGGCAATTTCCGTGATGCGAAGGGTGGTATGCTCCAGCAGTCTGACCGCTTCCCGCATGCGGACTGATGTCATATAGTCGGTAAATGTCACGCCTTTTTGCTGCTTGAACAGCTTGCAGAAATAGCTGGGATTCAAATGCACGAGTGCTGCTGCTTCGGCAAGCATCAGATCATAACGTTGCTGGCTTTCGATATAATGAATGACCTGGTCAACCGGTGGTCGGATATGCTGATCGCCATCTTGCTGTACCTTAGTCGCGGCGGTACCGGGCTCCTGACGCTGAAGCCAGTTCCGGAAGCATTCCGTCATGTCTTCCGCATCGACAGGCTTGAGAAAATAGTCAAAGGCGCCAAGCCGGACCGCCTGCTGTGCGTAAGCAAATTCATCGTGACCGCTGACGATGATAATGTCCGTCGCTTTCCCCTTATTCCGGATTTGCTTAAGCAGTGTCAAACCGTCCATGACCGGCATGCGGATATCTGTCAGTACAATATCTGCACGACTGTGTTCCAGCCACTTCCACGCCTCCATCCCGTTGGTGGATTCATGAACGACAGTGAACGGCAGCTTGATTTTTTCGATCACCTTGCGAAGCGCGGTCCTGACCCATTTCTCGTCCTCAACCAGCAGAATCTGATAGGTCATTCCATACCTCCCCCCATCCCTTTTCATGGAACGGCTTCGTTTCCTCGTAAGGCAGGACCATTTGAACGGTGGTCCCTTCTGACAGCTTGCTTTCGATCACCAGTCCGAACTGTTCTCCAAACAAGTAGCGAATACGGCGGTTCACGTTATCGATTCCAATATGACCTGAGGAACGGGCGTTCGAATGCTGCAGACTTTGGCGAACGCTCTCCAGCCGCTCAGGGGGCATGCCCGGCCCGTCATCGCCAACGGCAAGCACGAAGGTATTCCCGATGCGATGTGCGGATATGGTGAGGCTTATTCCTTCAGTGCTCGCTTCCAGACCGTGCACGATGCAATTTTCCGCCAAGGGCTGCAGCGTGAATTTGGGAAGCTGCTGCTCGAGCACCCAGTCGGGCAGATGGAAGCTGTATTCCAGTCGCTCATCAAAGCGGTACTTCTGAATACGCAGATACATTTCCACAACAGCCAGCTCCTGCCGGACCGTGACGACAGGTTGATCTTCTTTGACGTTATAACGCAGCAGGCGCGACAGTGCGGCAGACATATCCGCAATCTCTTCCCGCTCCTCCGCAAGTGCCATACCCCGGATCGTCTCCAGCGCATTATAGAGAAAATGGGGGTTGATTTGCGCCTGCAGCATGCGCAGCTCCGTTTCTTTATGCCTGAGATGGGTCTCCGCTTCTTTTACCCTCGAGACATACACTTCTTCAAGCAGCTCGGATAACCGCTTCACCATCCGGTTGTAATCGGCTGTCAGCATGCCAATTTCATCCGCGTTTTCCACTTTGATATGCCCTTTGAAATCACCGATCTCCACCCGTTTCATGTGCAGATGCAGCCTCTTGATCGGCCTGATCAGGCTTGCAGCCAGCCCCAGACTCAGCACATACGCAATCAGCACAAACCAGGCGGTCGTGGCGAAAATAGCATGCGCCATCCTCGTTCTGCTCTCCATAAGCTCATTGTATGGAATCGAGGTCACAAGATGCCAGTTTAGCCCCTCGCTGCGGCTGAAGGTAAGCAGGCGCTTTCCGTTCTGCTCGAACGTAAATGAACCGTTGCTGCGATACTGCAGCTGCTGTACAATCCTGTAATCCGCCAGGGATCCGATGAGCTTCTGGTCCGGATGATATACGTATCTGCCCTCTTCATCCAGAATCATGAGGTAGCCGTTTCCGGACTGACCAAGCCGGACCTTGCGGGCGGTATCCTCCAGACGTTTGTAATTCAGATCAATGACAAGCATGCCAAACGGCTTGAGATCCTGCGGACTGGCAATGCGCTTGGCGACGGACACGACAGGCTCTGCCTCTCCTTTCCAATGAATAACCCGTGCCAGCACCTTCGGTTTGCCCGTGACCGGAACCGTGTCAAACCATGCCTCCCGCTCGGCATCCTGTACAGACACTGTACCCGGCTGATCATTCGAATCAATGATGCGTTCATGGTCCAGGATCAGGGAGATGTTGGCCACATCCGATCGGGAAAATGCAGAATTTTGCAGCACATTCCGCACTCTGCTTTCATGGTCCGCATCCGTCGGTTTACCGCTCGTATAAGCTCGCAGAAATGCTGTAGTGTCGGGATGGTTAATGATTTTCAGCGTGCTGATCTCAAAATCGCGAAAGTAATCCTCCACATAATGCTGCACCTGATCGATAATCTGCCAGCTGTAGCGTCTTGCTTCACTTTCCAGTGTCAGCGAAGATTGGCGGAAGGAAATATAACCGATTAACAGCATGGGCACGAGCACAAGGATGGCCGAATATACGGTCAGCTTGGTCATCAGCGACCGGTCACGGAGCAGAATGGTTCGCAAAAGGCGTTTGAATGGCATCTGATTCGAGCACTCCCCTACAATTCCTTCCGGATTGTAGAACGATTCTGCATGCTATGTGTTATATCCTCTATTTATTCGGCTTTGGCCTGTTCGATGGCATCCAATATTTCGCCATACTCACTGCGGTATTTTTCGATGACAGGTTTGACTGCATTTTTCCAGGCATCCGCATCACTGATTTCTGTAATGACGGCACCACCCGCGCGCACCTGCTCTTCCGACTCCTTCTCATATTTGGCCCATTCTTCCCGCTGAAATGCCGTTGATTCGACAGCAGCTTCTTTTACAACGGCCTGGTCCTCCGGAGACAGCGTATCCCACACCTGCTTGGAGACCAGCAGCACTTCCGGTACTCTCTGGTGACTGTCCAGGATATAGTTTTTGGCGATCTCAAAATGCTTGCTTGAATAATAGCTCGGATAGTTGTTTTCCGCCGCATCAATAATGCCGGTCTGCAGCGCACTGTACACTTCCCCGTAGGCCATCGGCGTCGCGTTTGCTCCAAGCGCTTTCATGATTTCGATATTCAGCTTGTTTTCGATCACCCTGATTTTCATTCCTTTCAAATCTTCCAGCTTGGTCAGAGGTTTCGTGGAGTAAAAACTTCGGGAACCGGAGCTGTAGTAGGTAAGACCCTTTAAGCCTGAAGACTCCAGACTGTCCAGCAGCTTTGTTCCCCCATCGCTCTGCAGGAATTTCCATACATGATCGTCATCGTTGAAAATATACGGCAGACTGAACACCCCGAAATCCTTGTTGAATTCAGCCATCGGTCCGGTGCTGACCCTTGTGAATTCGATGGCACCCAGTTGAACCTGCTCAATAGCCGATTTTTCTTCCCCAAGCTGAGCTGACGGAAATACATCAATCGTAATACGTCCGCCTGACTTTTCCTTCACCAGCTCGGCGAATTTCATATCTCCCTTCGTCGTCGGATAATCGGCCGGATGAGTCTCGGCCAGCCGGAAATTGTATGTCGAACCGCTTCCCTGTTCTTCATTCCCCGTACCAGGGTTCTCTGCTCCCCCTGCAGAGCATCCTGTGAAAGTAACAACCCCGGCAAGAAGGACACATAACAGACCTTTTCTTTTTTGTCTTTTCATCATTAAAGAACCTTCCTTTCATTTATCGTTGGTTCGTGTACACACACTTTGTCTTGACAGGTTAAGAGCCGTTTACCAAATTCGGCAGCCACATGGAAATGGACGGTACATAGGTAATAAGCATCAGAACCGCCACCATCACGATGAAAAACGGGATCAGCGCTTTGGTGCCCTGTTCAATCGTAACCTTGCCTATCGCACAGCCTACGAATAATACTGTACCGACAGGCGGGGTAATCAGCCCGATGCCCAAATTCAGGATCAGAACGATCCCGAAATGAACCGGATCCATGCCAAGCGCCGTCACGACCGGGAACAGGATGGGTGTCATAATCAGAATCAGCGGGGCCATATCCAGCGGCGCACCCAGAATAAGCAGCAGAATGTTGATGATCAGCAGAATGATGAACGGTTCATCCGAAATACTCAGCAGCAAATTAGTCAACATGGTCGGAATTTTAAGATAAGTCAGAACCCAAGCAAAGGCGTTGGAAGCCGAAATAAGAAACAGCACCATAGCCACCGTGCGAAAGGTCCGCAAGAAAATGATTTTGATCCGGGAGAGCGGGATATCTCTGTATATGAAAAAGGTCAATATAAAAGCATACACGCAGGCGATCGCTCCTGCTTCCGTAGCGGTGAACCAGCCGGTGAAAATGCCTCCCAGAATGATGACACCGGTCATCATTGACAGAAAACCGTCCCTGAGGATTTTCGGAACTTCCTTCAGCTGGACAGGTTCACCCTTGGCGTAGCCCCGTTTACGGGCGATGAAGTAGGAAGTCGTCATCAGTGCCGCAAGCAGCACGAGACAAGGCACAATTCCGGCCATAAAAAGGCTGGAGATAGATACACCGCCTGCCGCGAGCGCATACAAAATCATGTTATGGCTGGGCGGCATGACGACTCCTTGTATCGCCGCAGCCGAGGTGACGGCGACCGAATAGTCGGCATCGTAATTTTTCTTCTTCATCATCGGGATCATGACCGCCCCGACCGAAGATACGTCGGCCGCAGCCGATCCGCTTATGTTGCCGAAGAGCATGCAGGCGACACAGTTCACCATGGCGAGCCCACCGCGAATGGCCCCGACTGTAAGTTGCGCCAGATTGATGAGACGAAGTGCAAGGCCGCCTTCACTCATGATTTGTCCTGCCAGAATAAAGAACGGAATGGCGAGCAGCGAATAAGAGTTCATGCCCTGAATCATGCGCTGGCCGATTACTGCCAGAGGAATGTTCAGCGTTATGGCTGTCAGCAGAGAGGATAACGCCAGCACCAGGGCAATGGGAAAGCGGAACCAAATCAGCACCACAAAACTGACCGTCAATACGATAATCGCTGTCGTCATTATTCCATCAACTCCTCGTCAAGCTGCTTGTGCCGGGTTGTATCCATGCCCAACATCTGCAGCAGCGCATAGATGCATACGAGTACACCCGTGATTGGCATAACGACATACATCACGCTGCTGGGCCATTCTGTGGCGGACATGCGGTTGGGATGCATTAATTTTGTAAAATCCCAGCCGTATTTGATCAAATACAAACCGAAGGCAAACGTAGAGAGCCCGATCACAATATCCAGCACCCGGTTGATACCACGGGATAACCTGCCTGATATTACGTCCATGGCCAAATGAAGCTTCTCCCGGAAGCCGATCGCGATGCCGAGAAACGAAAACCAGATCAGCAGCAGCAGCGTCAGCTCCTCGGACCAGAAAAATACAAACCCGAACAGCTTGCGCGTGATGACCTGCACGGTTACGATCAGCGTCATGAGTGCGACTGCGCTCACCGCAAACGTTTCAATGGCCCGATCTATGCCTAAAGCAGCCGATTTCAAGCCCTGTATGATTTGGTTCAATATCCACCCCTCCTTTGCATGATTAACAGTCTTCGCCAATTGTAAGCGATTGCAAAAATGCTGAACAGGGGAATGAATTGTGATTTTCTTGTAATATTTTTGTTTTTTGTAAGCAAGGCCCCGCCCGATTCATGACCGGACAGGGCCTCCTGTTGACTGTTATAGTTCCACTACCTTGGTGGCAATATTGCCGCAAAACTCCCGGTCATGCTCCACAAACAAAATGGTCGGCTCATAATCCAGCAGCAGCTCTTCGATCTGCACACGGGAAATGACATCAATGAAATTCAGCGGTTCATCCCATATGAGCAAATGCGCCTGCTCGCAGAGGCTTTTGGCGATAAGCACCTTTTTCTTTTGGCCGCCGCTGAAATCCGCCATATCCTTTTCGAATTGAAGCCGTGAAAAATCCAGCTTTCGCAAAATGGCTTTAAACAGGCTTTCGTCAATGCCGTGTTCCCGCGCATAGTCCGATAAATTGCCCTGCAAATGCGAGGTATCCTGTGATACATAGGAAATTTGTAGCTGGCTCCCTCTGCGGAACGTGCCCGTATAGCTGATATCCTCGCCGCATATCAGTTTGATGATGCTGGATTTGCCGGAGCCATTTTTCCCGGATAACGCGATCCGGTCGCCCCGCTCGATCGTAAAGCTGACATCCCGGCAAACCTCTCTCTTCCCATAGTAAATCGAGACTTGCTCAAGCTCGGCGAGCTGCGGTTTATGGTAGCTCAATTGGGAAATTTTCAAGCTTTCCGAGGTTTCAATGTTTTTCAAAAGCTTGGACTTTTCTTCAATTGAGGACTGCTGCCTTTGTTCCATGGATTTGGAGCGTTTCATCATTTTTGCGGCCTTGTGGCCGACGTAGCCTTTATCCACCTTGGAGCCGGAGTTTTTTGTCCCGTTCTTGGTTTTCTCTACCTGATGAGACCAGCCCTCCGTCCGTTTGGCAGCCTCCGTCAAGCGCTTGATGTCCTTGCGAAGTCTATCGTTTTCCCCAAGCTCGAAGTTGTCCTGACGCTGTTTATTCTCCCACCAGTCGGAGAAGCTGCCTTTTTGAATCTCAATATGGGTCTTGTTGATGGACAGGATATGATCCACGCAGTGATCCAGGAAGGCCCGATCATGGGACACCAGGATAAATCCGCTTTTGCCGTTCAAATAGTCGCTGACGAGCCTTCTTGCCTCCATGTCGAGATGGTTGGTCGGTTCGTCGATTAACAGGAAGCTGTTTTCCTTGAGAAACAGAGCCGCCAGCATCACCTTCGTTTGCTCTCCATTCGATAAGGAATCGAACGGACGGTATAATACGTCGTCGGAAACCTTCAGCAGCGAAAGCTCCCGCAGCAATTCCCAGAGGACGTAATCCGGGTAAATTTCCCCCACGATGTCGAGGGTTTGATTTTCCTTGTTTTGCACTTGAAAAGGGAAATATTCAAAGCCGATATCTGCGGAAATATGGCCGCTGTATTCGTATTTGCCAAGCAATAGGTTCAGAAAGGTCGTTTTCCCCCGCCCGTTTCTGCCCGTAAAGCCCAGCTTCCATGAGGTATCAATTTGAAAGCTGACATTCTCGAAAATGTTGTCATAGCTGCCATCATAAGCGAATGTCAGATTGCTTACATTGATTAATGACATGAGTGGTAGCCTCCTGCAAAAAAATAAAGGCTGCAAGAAAGTTACTACTTTCCTGCAGCCTCAATATACAGCAAGCCCTACCGACCCACGTATGGCGTCAGATAAGCATATACCGCAGAGATGAAAGGATGAAGTAACTTTCTTGCATAAAGAATAAAACATGCGAACTAACTCGCATTATTGTTTTATATCCTTAGCAAGAAATATCCATCCGTTTCAGCTCCTGTCGTTTAAGTTAGCTATAGCTTAACACAATGTTTGAAGGTTTTTCAAGCCAACCGAATGCTTATGGGACAACTGTTTCCAGGAAGAAATCCATCCCTGGAATGGTTGTATCCTTATGGGGATGGAAAGCGTGCTGCCTCAAAGTGCGTAAATACCGAATTTCCAATCACGGTAACCGCACCCGCATTCGGTAACAGAACCACAGCTGACTGCTCTCCCGCATTGAGCTGCTGAATTCCGATGATTTCGACTGTTATAACGTCTCCCGGTGCAACATTAACATACTTCGTTATTTGTTGCGGTCCAGAGATCGCAGCAATAATGTTTGTGGTGCCTGGACCGATAACCATAAGGAGGCTTGCAGTGAACGAATATACTCCGCTTTGATTCGCAGTAAATACCGAAATCGCAGGATTATACTCATTGTTTAGATCAAAGAGTTCGTTCTGGAAAAGAACTGGCGCACCAGTCGAAGTAATCAATTGATTTGTAGTGCTTGCTGCTCTGAATGCGGATTGCGGCCCAGCTGATCCGGTAGCTCCGGTTGCACCTGTTGCGCCCGTGACTCCGGCTCCTGTTGCTCCTGTTGCTCCCGTAGCTCCTGTCGCTCCGGTTGCGCCCGTGGCTCCGGCTCCTGTTGCTCCCGTAGCTCCTGTCGCTCCGGTTGCGCCCGTGGCTCCGGCTCCTGTTGCTCCTGTTGCTCCCGTAGCTCCTGTCGCTCCGGTTGCGCCCGTGGCTCCGGCTCCTGTTGCTCCCGTAGCTCCTGTCGCTCCGGTTGCGCCCGTGGCTCCGGCTCCTGTTGCTCCTGTTGCTCCCGTAGCTCCTGTCGCTCCGGTTGCGCCCGTGGCTCCGGCTCCTGTTGCT
>NZ_JBHHMI010000028.1:0-54467 GCF_042136365.1 Paenibacillus enshidis
GAACAAAAGAAAGCCATGGAAATTGCCAGAAATATGCTGGCTCTGGGCATAGAAGTGTCCATCATTGCCAAAGCCAGCGGCCTCTCCGAAGCCGTGGTCCAATCGCTCAAACCCAACCCTTAATAAGAGCATTCAACGGATCTGCTATAAGAACGATCCCATCGACGTAACACATCTAAAACAGTGTGAGCGGCCTAAGAGATAGGGTATAACGAAAAGAATATATAATGGCTAAACCCGCATAGATTGCGGGTTTTTCTTTTCATGCGCTGGGCTACGCTGGCATCGACGCCATATTAACTGGCGATGACCATACTCCCATGTTACACCAGTCGGGACGTCAATGCTTATTCCCGGTAAATTTGAACATGTGCGGTTTACGAAGAACCGGAATTCCTTGATATGATGCGGGTTTTCGGCGTATAAGATCGTTTTTAATACTTGGCCTCATTCACATCCATCGCTTCATCCGCAGCCAGCCAGTGAATCCAATCCCCTGTCGCTTCATCCAGCCCCCGGTTACGGGCCACCGCGAAGCTGCCCTCCCATGGCATCTCAATCACTTTGGCCCCGAAGGCTTTGGCCACCCTTCAGGTTCATATATACGTCTGAAGGGTGGCGTATAGGCGCAGCTATGTCCCGTTAGACGGCGAGACTAACTAGATTAAGCCAGCTTAATGACACTTACAGCTGAGTTACCAATGTTAGATCCTCCTACAAGATTTCTCAATCCTAAGTTACTTGCTGTAGTGGTAGTAATAATCGCGTTTCCTGATACAGTCGTCTGCGAACCCTGAGTCAAAGAGCCAGAGTTAGTACTGCCGACAGGATTTCCATTAAGGGTCAAAATAGCGCCTATGCCCGTCGTTCCTGTAGCGTTACTTCCGTTCACTCTATAGTCCACGTAATACTGCTGATTCGCAGCCAGACGGATCGTCCCGTTGGGGCCCGGCTGGATGGCGGTTCCATTAAAGTTATACGTGTCCAATGGAATGGGAGCACCAGTTGCTACATTACTTTGCGAAATGGCATGAATTGCAAACATATTATTCGCCGTCACGGCCGGAGCCGTAGGACCTGTCACTCCCGTCATCCCGGTCATGCCTGTCGCTCCGGTCACGCCCGTGACGCCTGTTACACCAGTCGGGACGTCAATTCTTATTCCCGATAAACTTGAACGTGTGCGGTTTACGAAGAACCGGAATTCCTTGATATGACGCGGGTTTCAGGCATTTATGCAATCATTTCCAACGCTTGGCCAAGGACACTTGTGAAAAGGATAAGCCCCGTTGCCCTGTAGTTTTTGTCGTAATGTGTCCTCCTTTTCTTTGCACATGAATGGTAGAGTCACATGCCTGTACATTACCTTTGCGGAAAGCACACTGCTTGTCCATCTGAAAATAAGAATTGCCCGGATAAGGCTCCTCTAAATCTGCGAACCTCGTTCCGGTGCTGATCGGATTTTCCGAACATGACGAAGAAAGGGGCGCAGATCGCCCCTGTCGTTCGGGTTAATTTTGCTGGCTTTTGACAAGTTGCTCAATCCTTGAATGCGATCCTCGTATCAATGTCCATCAGGCTCGCCAGCGTTAGGTACAGATCGGCATCCATTTGCTTTCCGGCAGTGGCGTACAATATTCCGAGGTCCCGGCAAGTCAAGTAGGTTCCATAGCCGGTTACGGCCGGATATTCCTCCGGAGCCGGTCCGAGGCTCAGCGCTTGTCGCAAAGCATAAATGGCCTCGTCCGTGTGTCCCAGGGCACTCAAGCCGATCCCCTTCAAGTGATACAGGTCCGTGAAGTCTGGAAACAGGGGAATGCTGTCCATGCTATGCTCGACCATATCACGATAACGCCCCATGGTTTCCAGCGTAACCAGCCTGTATTTATGCGCACTGGACAGCAAGGTTTTCGAAATTTCCTCCGGGCCTGCCAGGGCTGTATTAAAATGCTCAAGGGCGCTCTCCAACTCGTTCATGCGATACAGCTCAATCCCCAGGTAATAGTGATACTTCCGTTGGCCCGGATGCTCCTCGAGTGACTGCAGGAGAAGCGACCGATTTCGGCTGATTTTGTCCTGACGCACAATGTTCTTGGCAAGATATCCATCATGATACACATGGATATCGACCTGCCCGACTTGCATATCGGGGTTGACTTCCAGCATACTCGGCAAAATCTCTTCATGCACCCTTCCTTCAAAGCGGTATTCCGGCCGGTTCCGTACCATGCGTTGAAGGCAGAGATGTTCCACTCTGTCCCCCTCCAGAACGTTGCAAAAATAAAATTGAATGCCTTCGATCTGTTGCTCCCGGATCGCATCCCGGGTCAGCAGCTCCTTGAGTTTGTTGGCCTCATTCACATCCATCTCTTCATCCGCATCCAGCCAGAGAATCCAATCCCCTGTCGCTTCCTCCAACCCCCGGTTACGGGCCACCGAAAAGCTGTCCTCCCATGGTATCTCAATCACTTTGGCTCCGAAGGCTTGGGCCACCGCCACGGTACCATCCGTTGATCCGGTATCCACAATAATGATTTCATCCACAATACGTATAACACTGCTGAGACATTTCGGAAGATATTCTTCCTCGTTCCTGACGATCATACATAACGAGATGCTTGGTTGATCCATATCCCTCTCCTATCGCGCAGCCCTCAAACAATCTATGGACAGCAGTTCAATTGCATCCTACAGAAGGACGAATGGAGAACCGCCACCCTTCGGGCTTATTTTAACCTCCTTGAAGAGATGTAGTCACTGAATTCGTCCCAGGTATCGGATTACTGTTAAGAGCTAAAGCGACTTGAAATCCTGTACCAGTTGGGGGACTCAACTACCGACCTTCAGATAGCTTGTAAAAGTATAGCTGGCGTCTAATGCGCCGGTGTAGGCATAGGCAATCTGGGTGATGTTCCGGGCGGGGTCGTTGTAGGCTGCAAATTCGCCGGCGAGCAGCGCCGTCGCCCCAGGGTCGAATTCGTTGATATCCGGCCGGAATTTCAGATAGCTGCCATCGGCTCGCTGCAGTGTCACCACCTTCGGGTAGTCCGTCCACTGGGCATTGAAGAAGCGCAAGTTTGCACCGGAAGCCGTCTGGGGAATGTCCGGACGCGTTCTCCATGCCGTAATCTTCTGCTCCATCGGCAGCAGTCCGCGGTCCGCTACCGATGCCGCTGCGATACGAATATCGGCCAAATCATCAATGAACTCTTTAAGCGCCACCGCATAGACTTCCCCAATGCCCACAGATCCCGGATGCACACGGCCATCCCCGCCGATCCACGGCTTGGTGCCATAATCCTTGCCGGGATATTTGCCCCACATTTCATACTCCGTGAGCGTGGGCAGGTAGTGCCGATAGACTCCTTCATATAATTTGAGGTTGCGTAGAGTAAATGTCCCCATTTCACCGGGATTTTTGCGCAGACGGATCACACCCGGCATATTGTTCAGCTTCGTGCGGGCTCTCAGGACACGTGTACGATCCAGGAAAATATCCAGAATATCGTCGCGCTTCTCCACCCGGATGCTGCGGAACGTATTATTGTCCCAGGCGGCTGAACCTGAATAGATACCTTGCCGTCCCCAGTGTGCCTGATCCAAATAGCGGTTGTGGTCCGCGATCCAGCCCACGCCGGAGGCGTTCTGAGGTCCAATGATGATCAGGCTTCCCTGGCCATCATTGCCGCCGATCCAATTGTAATGCAGCCAGAGGCTTTCATTGCTGGCAGGCAGATTTTGTCCAAAGTTCACTTCAAATTCCAATACAAAATCCTTGAGCTGTACGTCAAATTGG
Organism: Paenibacillus enshidis; assembly: GCF_042136365.1. Lineage (NCBI taxonomy): Bacteria > Bacillati > Bacillota > Bacilli > Caryophanales > Paenibacillaceae > Paenibacillus > Paenibacillus enshidis. The sequence continues at coordinate 3,797 of NZ_JBHHMI010000028.1, forward strand.
AGATACTGGTCTGGCGTGGACAGCCTATAGTCCGTTTCATTCTTGACATAGTTTCCGCTTAGAATCTCGTCAAGCTGGGTATCTCGAATCGCAAGTGCCTGCATGATGGGGTGTTCAAATTCCTTTCCGGCCCGCTTCAGATTCGAAACTTTATTGACATCAATAATGTAATTCCCCTTGGATTTACCGTGCATCCGGGCCGCATACGCCGCCAGGTCCCGGGCGAATTGCGCATTATATGTGCCAAACCGGTTATCCTCCAAAACCATGGCCGGACGCGGGGTGGTCAACCAGGCAATCGAAGGCTTCTTGGTGAAATGGGCATCGATATAATTCGTGATTTGATCCATGTAATACATGAACTCTTTGCCAGCGCTGATGGTCTCATTGTTCATGCCCCAGGCGATGATGAGCAGATCCGCATTCGTATCCTGGACATGATCCACCCAAGGCTGCGAGACATTATTGAAGGTGTCATTGACATCCTGCCATTGCTGGATATAGGTCCCTCCGATGGCCCGGTTGTAAAAGTTAAACGTCACGTTCTTGAACTTCGTAACCAGCATATCGATCAGCCGATGATAATACGCATCTCCATCCGTCAGACCATCCCGTGCCCCTTCGATAAAAAGAGGACCGGTGTTGTAGCTGACTCCAAAACAGTCCCCACTTCCGGGTTCACGGTTGGTGCTGATGCTGTCTCCCCACACACAGACGTTTACAATCTTGCGGTACTGAATCGCTTCCCAGACCGTTTCGAACATCTTCTCATCGTGGACCATCGTATTGTATTTGCCGGTGTACACCTGCAGGGTGTTGCAGATTTGAATGTAATAGTTATCCAGATGACTGCTTTTGATGCTGGCCCCGTCCCCCAGTAAAATCAGCTCCAGCGCGCCGGTCAACTTGCCACTGACCTGATACGTATGAGGCACATCGAAGTACACGTACTTTTTGCCCTGGCTTTTGGCGGCTGCAAACAAGTCATTAAGCAATGTGGTGGCATCGTTCGTGCCTATACTGGCATCTACACCATAGTAGCTTGCAACAACCATGCTGCCTTTGATGCCGGCAATCTCCTGATTCAACCGGTCAAAATTGCGGTTGATCTTCGGATACGCCTCCTGGGGCGTGTCGTTATCCAGAATCGTTTCCATGTCCGCCAATGCACCCACTCCTTCGGTGAAATAGTCATGATGACGTGATGTCCATGCGCTGATATTCAGCCCCCCCTCCAGGAACTGGATAGACTCCTGAAGGGTGGCTGAGTTTGTTTACTGCAATTTAATAACACTTACACTGGTTGAGCCTACAGATGCACTCCCTACAACAGCTTGAAGAGTGAGAACAGGATTTCCGGTAAGACCAACAGTACTAATGAGACCACTTCCGGCAAGCGTTTCTCCAACACCACCGGCAGACATAAAGCCTGTAGTCACTGAATTCGTCCCAGGTACTTCAGTACCGTTGAGAGCGAAAGCGATTTGAAATTGTGCAGCGGTCGTATTGGCGTTCGTCCGGTAGTCTGCGTAATAGATCTGATTCGGGGCCAGACTGATGTTACCGTTGGCATTCGTGATCGCCGTCCCATTCAGAACAGGAGTCTGTGGAAGTGGGACCGCTTGACCAGCAGACACGCTTACCGATCCAAGCGTACCAGGTTTTCTGGCGAACAAATTATTCGCCGTGACGGTCGGCCCCGTAGGACCTGTCACTCCAGTTGCTCCAGTTGCTCCCGTTGCACCAGTAGCCCCGGTGGCTCCAGTTGAGCCTGTTGCGCCCGTGGCACCTGTCTCCCCTGTTGCACCGGTCGCTCCGGTCACGCCCGTGACGCCTGTTACACCAGTCGGGACGTCGATCCTTATCCCTCATAAACTTGAACGTGTGCGGTTTACGAAGAACCGGAATTCCTTGATATGACGCGGGTTTCAGGCATTTATGCAATCATTTCCAACACTTGGCCGAGGACACTTGTGAAAAGGATAAGCCCCCTTGGTCCTTGCCCCTTGCCCCAATACACAAGCTTTCATGTAGCCCGTTACCCTGTAGTTTTTGTCGTTTTATCGTAATGTGTCCTCCTTTCCTTTGTAAATAAATGATAGAGTCATATGCCTATGCATTACCTTTGCGGAATGCACGCCACTTGTCCACCTGAAAATAAGAATTGCCTGGATGAGGCTCCTCTAAATCTGCGAACTTCGTTCCGGCGCTGATCGGATTTTCCGAAAATGACGAAGAAAGGGGCACAGATTGCCCCTGTCATGCGGGTTATTTTTGCTGGCTTTTGACAAGTGACCGACTACCCTTCGCACAGCAAAAATCCGATGCAGATGCACCGGATCAGATCATTTTGATTCTTTTCAACTCAGCTTCTTGTTGATTGGAATTACAACCCCAGAGTGATACTAGCGCCTGCACCAGCATTTGCTATATCATTAATAGTCAGGTGATGTTTCGCCGTGTTTGCAAGAGACGAGGATGGGATGCAGGGCTTCATCGATCAGGTATCCTGCTGTGGAGCAGGCGGGCTCATGCCGGAGAGCACTTCAATCATCATGGCTGCGCCAAGCTTAAAGCCGTGTGTAAACGAGGAGGCCATATCGATTCCCTGAACTTGATGATATAGATCGGTTAAAGCTTCAAGCTCGTCGAAATCTTCTTCGGCAAGCTTCTTCTTCCAGTGATTCAGGGACGCGGTGATTTGTTCGTTCAGCAATCTGTATTCCGGGCTTTGGGAGGCACTTTGTTCATGGGGAGCCAGATCACCATAATAGAGTGATTCCAATACATTTTGCATGCTGCTCCACCTTTCTATGTATTTTTCTTAAGAAAAGCACAGAGGTTTCTTGCCACTTATGTACATTCATACGTTGAGGATCGGATTGGCGAATTACAGAATCGTTGGTACTAGTATTAGTACCGTTCATAAAATCATTATATGTCCCGCATATGCGGGACGTCAAGTAGATATTCAGAAAAGTGAGGAGATTTGAATGGGAAAGAAAGTGGTTGTAAAAATAAAGGAACTAACCAAAGCTAATCAGATTTCATTACGGGAATTATCCAGAATTTCAAATGTAAGAAAAGCTTCATTAAGTGAATTAGCGAACGGCAAAAGAGAAAGCATCAGCTTCAGCCATATTGAAAAAATCGCAGCAGCCCTGAATATTCAGGATATTCGTGAGATCATCGATTTGGTGGATGTTGAGGAATCGTAAATGCTGCCATGGATGCGAATCCGGTAATAATCCTAGATGAATTGAACTCGTCGCTTTACGGGCTTGGCTTCTTGAATATAGGATAATCCCGGTGCAGAATGGCCTGACGAAAAAAGGGGCACAGATCGCCCCTGTCGTTCGGGTTATTTTTGCTGGCTTTTGACAAGTTGCTCAATCCTTGAATGTGATCCTCGTATCGGTGCTCATCAGGCTCGCCAGCGTTAGGTACAGATCGGCCCCCATTAGATTTCCGGCAGTGGCGTACAATATTCCGAGGTCCCGGCAAGTCAAGTAGGTTCCATAGCCGGTTACGGCCGGATATTCCTCCGGAGCCGGTCCGAGGCTCAGCGCTTGTCGCAAAGCATAAATGGCCTTGTCCGTGTGTCCCAGGGCACTCAAGCCGGTCCCCTTCAAGTGATACAGGTCCGTGAAGTCTGGAAACAGGGTAATGCTGTCCATGCTATGCTCGACCATATCACGATAATGCCCCATGGTTTTCAGCGTAACCAGCCTGTATTTATGCGCACTGGACAGCAAGGTTTTCGAAATTTCCTCCGGGCCTGCCAGAGCTGTATTAAAATGCTCAAGGGCACTCTCCAACTCGTTCATGCGATACAGCTCAATCCCCAGGTAATAGTGATACTGCCGTTGGCCCGGATGCTCCTCGAGTGACTGCAGGAGAAGCGACCGATTTCGGCTGATTTTGTCCTGACGCACAATGTTCTTGGCAAGATATCCATCATGATACACATGGATATCGACCTGCCCGACTTGCATATCGGGGTTGACTTCCAGCATACTCGGCAAAATCTCTTCATGCACCCTTCCTTCAAAGCGGTATTCCGGCCGGTTCCGTACCATGCGTTGAAGGCAGAGATGTTCCACTCTGCCTCCCTCCAGAACGTTGCGAAAATAAAATTGAATGCCTTCGATCTGTTGCTCCCGGATCGCATCCCGGGTCAACAGCTCCTTGAGTTTGTTGGCCTCATTCACATCCATCTCTTCATCCGCATCCAGCCAGAGAATCCAATCCCCTGTCGCTTCCTCCAACCCCCGGTTACGGGCCACCGAAAAGCTGTCCTCCCATGGTATCTCAATCACTTTGGCTCCGAAGGCTTGGGCCACCGCCACGGTACCATCCGTTGATCCGGTATCCACAATAATGATTTCATCCACAATACGTATAACACTGCTGAGACATTTCGGAAGATATTCTTCCTCGTTCCTGACGATCATACATAACGAAATACTTGGATTATCCATAACCCACCTCTTTACTAAAGTCCGGTGATTCCACCATTCAGGATTGTGCTTCGCATTAAGAAGAAGAAAAAAGCCGGCTTCTTCCGTCCCAAACCGTCAGGAGACGCTGAAGCCGACTGATGAAATTAGAGTAGCCGATGTATTACCGCTTAAGCCAGCTTAACGACGCTTACAGATGAATTACCAACAGTAGCAGCCTGCCCAATCCTCAATTGTAATGTACTTGACATGGTAGTTGAAATAATGGTGCTTGCGTTCAAAGTTACAATGTCTCCATTACTCATTCCAGCTGAGAGGGTTTCCTGTACAAGGTTACCATCAAGGAACAAAGCGGCAGATACAGCTGTCGGCGCACTCTCGTTCGTTTTGTAATCCACATAATACGTCTGATTTGGAGCCAGAGTGATATTACCAGCTGCGTTTCCTGTGATGGCCGTTCCATTCGTCTGCGTAGTGGTAAATGGAACGACTGAATTAGCCGGTAAAACATCTATTACGGTGTGACGTCCAAGAAAATTATTGGCTGCGACGTTCGGAGCTGTAGGGCCTGTCACCCCCGTAGCACCAGTCGGGAAATCGTGGCTTCTTATTTGACGTGTAGGATTTACGAAGAGCCGGAATCCCTTGATATGACGCGGATTTTCGTGATTTTGTAACCGTTTTCAAAACCTGATCGAAAGCTCTCTGACTTCAATCATTAAGATGAAGCGGCTTACGTAAATTATACAAAATTACAGGACTACGGGGACGCTTGGCGATACATTTGGTATTAATGCTATTCTATGTTTCTTCAAACCTACTGACTGCCTTAATAATAGGCATGGTTATATATAGGTATCGGTAACGCCTGGGGTACCTGTCACGTCCCTTGCGACCTTCGGATGTCGTACTCTTTTATTTGACGTCTCTATCCCTATGTATTGCGTTGTTTTCTGATGTTTGATCAGAGGTACAAGATATTTAAATGGTGTATATTCCCTAAAAAACTTACTGCCCAAGTCTTCTTTATGTATTTACGTTCTCATTCTTATCTTGCAAATACTCAGTAGATTACCAGAATTTTTTTGCGAGTTGTATCGTTTTTTTAGCGATAGTCGGCCTCATCCTGCCATGTATTTTGATCTGTTGGAGAGATGTCTTGTAGCCAGTAAAGAATGACGCTGGACCGGTCTGCCCGGTTGCTCCAGTTGCCCCAGTAGCTCCTGTGGATCCCGTTGCTCCTGTTGCCCCGGTTGCTCCTGTTTCTCCGGTAGCTCCTGTGGCTCCGGTAGCTCCTGTGGCTCCGGTGGCCCCTGTGGATCCCGTTGCTCCTGTTGCCCCGGTTGCTCCTGTGGATCCAGTTGCTCCTGTTGCTCCAGTCGCCCCGGTTGCTCCAGTCGCCCCGGTTGCTCCAGTCTGGCCTGTCGGGCCGGTCTGGCCTGTGGCTCCCGTTGCTCCTGTCGCTCCTGTGGCTCCGGTCGCTCCCGTTGCTCCTGTTTCCCCGGTTGCTCCTGTTGCCCCGGTTGCTCCTGTCGCTCCTGTTGCCCCTGTCGCTCCGGTTTGGCCTGTTGGGCCGGTTTGACCTGTTGCTCCCGTTGCCCCGGTTGCTCCCGTTGCCCCGGTTGCTCCAGTTTGGCCTGTCGGGCCGGTCTGGCCTGTGGCTCCCGTTGCTCCTGTCGCTCCTGTGGCTCCCGTTGCTCCCGTTGCTCCTGTTTCCCCGGTTGCTCCCGTTGCCCCTGTCGCTCCTGTCGCCCCGGTTGCTCCGGTTTGGCCTGTCGGGCCGGTCTGACCTGTCGCTCCCGTCGCTCCTGTCGCTCCTGTTGCCCCGGTTGCTCCAGTTTGACCTGTCGGGCCGGTCTGGCCTGTGGCTCCCGTTGCCCCTGTCGCTCCTGTTGCCCCGGTTGCTCCAGTCTGGCCTGTCGGGCCGGTTTGACCTGTGGCTCCCGTTGCTCCTGTGGCTCCTGTCGCCCCGGTTGCTCCAGTCTGGCCTGTCGGGCCGGTCTGACCTGTGGCTCCCGTCGCTCCTGTTGCTCCTGTCGCCCCGGTTGCTCCAGTTTGGCCTGTCGGGCCGGTCTGACCTGTGGCTCCCGTCGCTCCTGTTGCTCCTGTCGCCCCGGTTGCTCCTGTTGCTCCTGTTGCTCCTGTCGCGCCTGTTGCCCCTGTACCTCCTGTGGCTCCGGTGGTTCCTGTTCCTGTGGCTCCTGTTGCCCCTGTAGCTCCGGTGGCTCCTGTCGCGCCTGTAGCTCCCGTGGTTCCCGTTCCTGTAGCTCCTGTCGCTCCCGTCGCTCCTGTCGCGCCGGTGGCCCCTGTAGCTCCGGTGGCTCCGGTGGTTCCCGTTCCTGTAGCTCCCGTTGCCCCTGTCGCTCCGGTGGCTCCTGTCGCTCCTGTCGCTCCGGTGGTTCCCGTTCCTGTAGCTCCGGTCGCTCCCGTTGCCCCGGTTGCTCCTATTGCCCCAGTATCTCCTTTATCTCCTTTATCTCCTTTATCTCCTTTGTCTCCTTTGTCTCCTTTATCCCCTTTGTCTCCTTTATCCCCTTTGTCTCCTTTGTCTCCTTTATCTCCTGTTGCCCCGGTCGGTCCCGGTGCGCCTCCTCCTGATCCTCCCGTTGGTCCTGGAGGTCCTGGAGGGCCTATTGGGCCTATCGGTCCTGGAGGTCCTACCGGTCCTGGCGGGCCGGGCGGCCCTACAAGATTTGTTGCGTCCAAAGCCGTTTCCAATTTGTTGCTTAACACCCAGTCTTTATTGATCGTTTCCTGCAACGTTTTCCGGACGCTTTCATTGATAGCCAATAAATCACTGATGGAAGCAATCGGTCCTATCACACCAGGCAGGGTTCCCAGTACATATTGAAGCTTCTCACCTTCAGCATTCAGAATATGGCTAAGCCCCAGTTCCTCCATAGCTATGGAAGCTACGATTAAAGATATGGCATCATCTCTTGTAATCGTGATTGTTGGTGTAATGTTTGGCACGTTAGATTGAGACAATAACAATCTCTCCTTTCAGTTGGATTAATCGCAGTCTATTCCGCCTTGGTTCCTGGGGTGCTTGGACATTTTGCTGTTTTTTGCAGTTTAGCCAAAATAGGCTCAAGCTCAACTATTCCGCCACAAAACCCGGCGTGAGCATCCGCGCCCGGCCCTTCAGAAATGGCTTCACCGCATAACGAATGCCGGGATACAAAACAACCCCGCTCCCTGCCGGACCGAGGTTGTGTGACATGTAGCGTGGAGCGTTATGCAATGACCGAAATGATCTCCTCAAGCTTGATCCAGCTGTAATCCTCGTCTCCACGGACAAGCTTGACCTCCCGGAGGCTTGTATTCACGTGGGTCACGATCCCGCGCAGCTCTTCATCGTCAAATGGATTGAACACAACCACTGTAATCGGCACGCGCCGATTGTAGGATTCAATCAGCGCCTGCTCGATCAGCTGCATTTCCTGGTCATCCAGAGTCGGCTTCCCGCGTCTCTCCTGCTCCCTCATATACGCCTGATACGCTTCTCTGTGTTCCGGGAGAATCATGCGTGAACTCTCAAACACACCGTTGGCTTCAAGCTTCTTGCTCATGGTGTCATCCTCCTATGCCGATTGAATGATGGACGTTTGTTTTTATTATATGAGAACACATGTTCTTTATCCAGTGAGAATATTATCCACATGAAAGTTTGTCTATCACAATTGCCTGAATAATTCCAGTGTGGTAACATAACAATAGAAATAAGGGAGGTCGCAACCCTCCCCCAGGACAACGAGGTGTGCCTCACGGCGCGCGTTTGCTTCATCTAGCAGCAAAACCCACCGAAGGCGGTCAACCTTTAGCGGTGGGTTTTGCACTTGTTACGTCTTCTATAGCACAAACAAGCCTCGGGCAGGTCCTGAGGCTTATATTTTTCCTACATTTTATCTATAGATCAAGTTTTTCTAAAAGTAAACCGCTCCTAAAAGTAGAGGACAGTCTTCGTGGATCAATTTCTTCATAGCCGTTAGGATAAAGTTCTCTTAAAACAGCCATAATCTGTTCATTGGCTCGGTTATAAAGTTCCTCTTTATTCTCATCAAAGTGCTGTCTGGTTGTCTCGAAGTTCCTATGTGTAAGTTGATCTAAAGATATACTCAGATCATCCATTAATAGTTTCCCGATTATGGTTGACATAAAGTAGTTACTATAAGGAAGATGAGGAAACTGATTTACCAGGGTTTCCCGTTTTCTTTGTGTATCACAATACCTATAAATTAATACGGCGATGATTAGCTGTGCCGCATTTAGATTATGAAATATATCGTTATAAAACTTGCCAAACAACTCATTCCGTTTATATTTGGCTACGTGGGGCTGCTTCCTCCATATAGCATAGACGGCCTCGGCAGCAACAGAAGAAGGTATATTATCTACAAAGGATACTGTATTGTCTCTCTTACGCTTATATACATACCCGAGTTGTTCTACTCCCATCTCCAGTTCTTTTTGATGTGCCTCATTAGCACGTAAATCTCTCAAATCAACCGGATTTTGACTATTTGTTGCAAATGTAATATCGGAGAGCATTTCATCATGTTCTTCACCCGGCAGTTCGTATAAGCGAATCAAAACAAAACATTGAGAATAGTCAATTTCCGGATTTTCTTTCACCGTTTGAAGTATTGTTTTACTCGTTTGCCCGCCATTAATGATTTGCAGATCCTTTACATGTATAAGTCTGTTCTCTTCAGTAAACTTATTGTAATTAAATTGACTACACACCATTGTTATACCATTGTTAAAGAAATAAAAGTTTGGGCGTTTGTCTGAAGTTAAGGTTTGTTGTATATCCGAATTCACTCTGTTTTTATGAATTCCTAAATGCCTTCTAATATTTTTTTCTAAAAGTGCATCCCCATATTTCTCTAAAAGGACTGACACATCCCGGACATTCATCTTACCTATGACAACTCTTTTGAAATTAAAATCTTCCACAACACTTTTTCCAGGCAATGTCAAAGTTTCACTAACCTGAATTTTCCTTTGCATCTGATTAACAACATCTTTATGGTTATAATGTTCGAACAAAATTTGGTCATTTAACACTTCTTGTATGTGTAGTTCGTTATTTAACATCACACATCTTATATCCGGGATATAACCTTCAAGAATTAAGGTCCTTATTTCTGTTACTTTTTGCTTAAGTAGAGAATTCATTATAATATCCTTATTCGGATTAAAAATGGATTTTATTGCATTAACCACTCTTAAAATGCTGTTTGCTGGAAAATTAGCATCATTCTCAAGTCCAAACTTATACTTTGCTTGAAAAATTACCACAGGAAAGCTTACACTATCTCCATCTGGATCACCTATATAAACTGCGTCAACACCAGCATCATTGCCTCCCTCTGTTAACAAGGAAGTTGCTTCAACCGGCTCAATACTCAAATATGAGGATACACCTAAAATAGTAAATGCCCTGGACACTTTTTTATTTTCATCATTTTCATTAAACCAACTGGGCTGATCATTAACCATTTTCCTTACCCATTGATCAACAATCTGTTTTGCAAGGTCCATACGAAACACTTCCTTCCCAGCCTCATTGTATCCTAATAGTAATGGTTAAATACTCACATAACAAGGAGCGGATCAAACCCCTTTACTCAGCTTGCTCTCAACCGACTGCAGCTTCAGCACACTGGACGATTCCTTGTCACGGCGGTCATCAATCTTGACGGATGTCGAGACGCGTTTCGCTCCTGTCATGAAAGGCGCCTCATGAAGTGCCGCAATGGCGGTGAATACATCGTCCAGCGTGCCTTCGATGATCGTGCTCATAGAGGTAAGCTCATAGGAAATCCCCTTTTGCTGCTGCAACACACGCTGCATTTCCGCGACGTAGGTGCTGAGACTGGTGCTGCCTGTGCCGATCGGGATGACCGTGACTTCCGCGATAGCCATGTTCTTGCCCTCCTTTGCCCTTCCGGCACTTTCCACAGCCGGAATGTTTTACATGTATTTTACCAGCCAGCCTCCACCCAATTCAAATACACAATCTAAAAAATGCGTCTTTCTTCCCAATTACGTCGATTTGGCTCGTTTCCAATCTCTTTCCTTTGCGGATGACTCGTTTCTTTGTTATAATCGTGCCTGTGCCAATTTCATTTTTTCGGTTTACAGATACAATATATTGGGTTAAAGTAAATGAGCAGCACCTAAATATAGTACGGAAGCCAAAATTCGACACAACCCTGAAGCAGAGGCGCATTCCTGGAGTGAGGCGCTATTCTTCAGGGTTTGTGGTGACTGAAAGTGAGGAATCATCCATGCCACAACTCGTAATCAAACCCAATAATCGTCAGCTTGCTTTTGACGAAATGCGGATTTCCGTTTATGCCGACCGTGTACTACAGGGACTGGATAAGCTTGATAAAGACCGCCTCGTGCGTGGTGTGAACACCAAGCTGCGCCGGGAAGAGGTGACAGGGGATGAAATCAGCAATGCGTTCATCATGTCCGCCCTGGAGCTGGTGAGCAAGGACGAGCCGGATTGGAAATTCGCGGCCGCACGTTCCCTGCTGACTTCGCTGTACAAGAAAGCGGCCAATAACCGTCGTTATAAATCCTACCCTGACGAGCCTTATGGCGCGTTCTACCCTCTCATTACCGAAATGGTGAAAAAGGGCATTTACCGCGAAGAGCTTCTGGAATGCTACTCCAAAGAGCAAATCGATGAGCTCGGGGAATGCATTACACCGGAGAATGACTTCTTGTTCGATTACATAGGGCTGTTAACCTTGTCTGAGCGTTACCTTGCCAACGATTTCGACGGCAAGGTCATGGAGCTGCCGCAGGAGCGTTACATGGTCATCGCCATGTATCTGATGCACAAGGAACCTGCCGAGAAGCGCATGGAGCTGGTCAAGGAAGCTTACTGGGCGATGAGCAATATGTATATGACCGCTGCTACCCCTACGATGTCCAATGCGGGCAAAAAGGTGGCAGGCCAGCTTTCCAGCTGCTTCATTGATACGGTAGACGACTCCCTCGAAGGAATCTTCGATTCCAATACCGACGTGGCCCGCTTGAGCAAAATGGGCGGCGGCATCGGCGTGTACCTTGGCAAGGTCCGGGCCAGAGGCTCAGATATCCGTGGTCACAAAAACACAAGCTCCGGCGTCATCCCCTGGATCCGCCAGCTGAACAATACCGCCGTCAGCGTAGATCAGCTCGGTACGCGCAAAGGCGCCATCGCCGTCTATCTGGACGTATTTCACAAGGATATTCTGGCCTTCCTGGATCTGAAGCTGAACAACGGCGACGAGCGCATGCGCGCACATGACGTATTCCACGGCGTATGCCTGCCTGACCTCTTCATGGAGCGTGTGGAAGCGCGTGGTGAATGGAGCCTGTTCTGCCCTCACGAAGTGAAGAAGATCATGGGCTGGACCGACGGGAACGGCCGTCCGCTCGGGCTGGAAGACTTTTATGATGAAGAACAGGGCCAAGGCTCCTTCCGTGAAAAATACGAGGAAGCCGTCAATCATCCGCTGCTGTCCCGCATCACGGTGCAGGCCATCGATATCATGAAGCGTGTCATGAAGTCGCAGCTGGAGACAGGCACGCCTTACATGTTTTATCGGGATACGGTGAACCGTGCGAACCCGAACCGTGCTCATGGAATGGTGTACTCTTCCAACCTGTGCACGGAAATTATGCAGAACCAGTCGCCTACCGTAGTGGAGAAAGAAGAGCTGGTGACCAAGGACGGGCAAACCCGGATCGTCATTTCCAAAATCCCGGGCGATTTCGTAGTCTGCAACCTGAACTCTATCCATCTGGCACGTGCAGTGCCTGCCGGAGTGCTGGAGCGTCTGGTGCCGATACAGGTGCGGATGCTGGATAACGTCATTGACATCAACAACATTGAAGTGCTGCAAGCCCAATATACGAACAGTCAGTACCGTGCGGTAGGTCTGGGCACCTTCGGTCTGCACCATCTGCTTGCACTTGAGGGCATCCGCTGGGAATCCGACGAAGCAGTGCAATACAACGATAATCTGTATGAGAAAATCAATTACCTTGCCGTCAGATCCAGCATGGAGCTGGCCCAGGAAAAAGGCCGCTACGCGAAGTTTGAAGGCTCCGACTGGGAGAACGGGAACTATTTCACCTCCCGTCAATACACGGACGGCACGCGTGAAGGCAAGTTCGTTACGACAGCGGAATGGCAGGAGCTGGCCGAGCAGGTGAAAACGAACGGAGTCCGCAACGCCTGGCTGTTCGCCATCGCGCCAAACGGATCGACCTCGATCATCGCCGGTTCGACCGCCAGCATTGACCCGCTGTACGAGCTGCTCTCTTACGAGGAAAAGACAACCTACAAGATTGCGAACCCTGCGCCGGATCTGAACGAAAAAACGATCTGGTACTACAAAACAGCGTTCCTGGTGGATCAGCATGCCTCCATCAATATGGCGGCCGCGCGCCAGCGTCATATCGACCAGGGCCAAAGCTTTAACCTGTACGTCCGTCCGGACATCAAAGCTACCGAGTTCCTTGACCTTCATCTGCATGCATGGAAATCCGGCATGAAATCGACGTATTATGTCCGCAGCCGTGCGCTGACGATTGAAGAGTGTGAAAGCTGTGCGTCGTAAAGCTTGAGGGCTTAACTATAGATCAAGCCCATTTTAAAAGGAGAGAATCTCCCATGCAGTTGCAAAAGATTTTTAACACGGAAGCCCCTAACCGCTCCACCCGCATCATCGAAGGCGAATGCTCCGGCATTCTGAACTGGAACGATATCCGCATGCCGCATATGTATAAGCTGTACAAGGTGCTGCTGCTTAATCACTGGATCGCGGACGAAATTCCGATGTCCAAGGATGCGTCACAGTTCCCGCTGCTGGATGCGGAAGAACAACGTACTTTTAAAATCAATATCGGGCTGCTGGCGGTGCTGGACTCCATGCAGACGATGTTTGTCGGCGATGTAAAGCGTTACTTTACCGATTCATCCCTGGAGGCCGTTTCGGCGATTATCGGCCAGCAGGAGGTTGTCCATAACCAGTCCTATTCGTACGTGCTGTCCTCCCTGGTCTCCGAGCAGGAGCAAAAGGAGATTTTTGAATATTGGAAGCATGATCCGGTGCTGCTGGAGCGCAATACGTTCATTTCGAAAATTTATCAGGAATTCCGGGACAATCCGAACCCGCAAACCTTCTTCCATTCTCTCGTCGCTGACCTGATTCTGGAGGGCATTTTCTTCTACAGCACGTTTGCCTTCTTCTACAATCTGGCGCGTGACCAGAAGATGATGGGTACGAGCCAAATGATTTCCTATATTCAGCGGGACGAGAACCAGCACTGCTATTTCTTCGCGGAAGTGTTCAAGCAGCTGCTCGCCGACTTCCCTGAGCTGAATACGAAAGAGAATATTGATTATGTCTACAAGACCATTGACCGCGCTGTAGAACTCGAAACGAACTGGGCTTACTACACGCTGTCCGAGGTGCGCGGCATCGACCTGAACGAGCTGTCCGATTATATCAAATACATGGCCAACATGCGCCTGCGCCTGCTCGGACTGGACAAAGCCTATGAAGGCGTCGATGTGAACTGCATGCCTTGGATCAAGCCGTTCTCGGATGAAGCGCTGAACGCGACCAAAACCGACTTCTTCGAAGCCAAATCCCGCAACTACGGCAAGGTTGGCGACGATAACGGGTTCGACGATCTGTAAGCCGGAACCAGCTGTAAGACGGAGCAAGCTTCATACGTTGAATGATATACGTGGTTAACCTTTTATGGAGTAAGTTATTTATATACTGAAAAAAATCCTGCCTTCGTTCTCGGAAGACAGGATTTTTTTATAAGGATTCCTCCGCCAGAGTTTCTTCGCCAGAGTTTCCTCGTCGATCCGCGCTCCCGCTCCCGCCCCTTGTCCCGAATCCACCCGGTCCAGGTTCATCGCTGCCCGCATTGCTCACGTTTCCTGGGCGTACGCATAGACTATGGAGTAAACAGCTCACCCAGGAGGGACCCATGAATCCCGTATACCCATTTTACAAAAAAGAAACGGTCTGCAAGGAACAGGTGTTTACCTTCCCTCCCCAGCAGCAGCAGCTTCCCGGGCTGGAGAGCCTTATGAATCCGCGTCCGATCAGCGAGAATCCCTCTGTGCAAGGCAGCGGCAGGCTGCATGGCAAAACCGCCCTCATCACGGGGGGAGACAGCGGAATCGGGAAAGCTGCCGCTATCGCCTTTGCCAAAGAAGGGGCGGATATAGCGATCGCGTATTTAAGCGAACGTTCCGATGCAGAGGAGACCAGACAGCGAATCGAGCAGCACGGGGGCCGCTGTCTGCTGATCGAAACGGATCTGCGCCACAAGGCCAACTGTATCCGGTCTGTACAAGACACGGTACGGACATTCGGGAAGCTTGATATTCTTATAAACAATCATACTGTTCAATATTCCAGGAATAGTATTCTGGACATTACGGAAGAGCAGCTTTACAACGTTTTTCAGACCAATATCATATCATTCTTCTTTCTGATCCAGGCCGCACTGCCTCATTTATCCCCTGGCTCCTCCATTATTAATACTGCATCCGTTGTGGCTTTTGAGGGACACACGCTGCTGATTGACTATTCGGCCACCAAAGGGGCGGTTGTCTCTCTAACACGCTCCCTTGCAAAATCGCTTGCTTCACAGAATATCCGCGTCAACTGCGTGGCTCCGGGTCCAGTCTGGACCCCGCTGATTCCCGCCTCGCTGCCGCCGAACATGGTCAGCACCTTCGGTGCGGATACAGCACTTGGACGGGCTGCGCAGCCTTATGAGCTGGCCGCTGCCTACGTATATCTGGCAAGCGGGGATTCCTCCTACGTGACTGGAGAATGTATCCACGTCAACGGCGGCGCCATGGCGGCCACCTGAGGAGCGGCCACAGATCAGGGACGGCCACCGGTATGCTGCAGCATTTCGATTTCACGGAGCATGCGGGGCAGATCGGCAAGCGAATCCATGACCAGATGGGCGCCGGCCCGCTTCAGCAGATAGACCGCTTCTTTGCGCTGATCCTCATAGGCCGCCTCTCCAGGCCCGCCGCCTTCCATGCGGTTCATGAAGCCGTCGAGCACGCCGAGCGTCCAGACTCCGGCGTTCCGTCCTTCCTGCATGTCGGCAACCGTGTCGCCAACCTTGACCATATCGCTGAGCGGATAGACCTGCATACGGTGCGCATTTTCATAGACCATCCACGGAAAAGGCCGGCCACTGCTGACCTCGCAGGGCGTCACCGTACAATCCAGCACATGATCCTCCAACGAGCGGCGCGGAAGACTGCCCAACAGATCACTGGTAAAAGCCGAGGTTGCCCCGGACTGGATACGGCGGTCGCGGATTTCCTGCAGCGCTTTGTCCAGACCCCTGCAGGGGGTAGAGGATTGCAGCAGGGAACGAAGCACAGGAACAAGCTCCGCACATATATGATCGACATCCACTCGCCCCGGTTCAGTGCCAAAGCGGTCTATCCAGCTCGCCCGCACCTCCGAGAGCCGCAAAGTGCCGGCGATATGCTCCCGGATCGTCAATCCCAGGCCCCGCCTGATATTCTGCTGACTGACATCAATACCCATCCAGCGGAATAAATCCTTTATCCCCTGTGAGAGTCCGTGGCCTCCGGGATCCAGCAGTGCGCTTTCCAAATTGAATATGACAGCCTGTATCATGCTTGCCCCGCCTTTCATCGCTGTACGTAAAATTCCTATGAGGACCATCCTACACAATAAATGTTAAAAGAAATGCAGCGAACGGTCAGCCTTCTGTAATCTTCACGTCCCGGCATTCCTGGCAAACCTTGCGCCGGTATTCATTTATGTATGCTCAGGAGGAATCTTGAATGCGAAATATGAACAATACCCGGCCCAAGCTGCCCTGGCGGATGGCCGTTGGCCACTATGCGCTGAACAAACTTGCCTGCGGCGGCCTTGCCTTTACCCTGCTGAGCCTGCTCTCGTTCCTTCCGCCGCTACTGCAGATTCCACTTGCAGCCCTGACCGGGCCGGACTATAACGACGGCTGGCCCATTCAGCTATGGGCCTATGGCTTCGGCCTTCCGGCCGCCCTGGCTGCGGATGCAGCTGTGGAAGGCCTGTACATGCCGGATAAAAGCAAAAAAGCCGCCCTGTATTTCACAACCGGGTACGGCCTGTTTCTGATGCTTGCTTATTTTTCTGTGCCCCGCCTCACCGGGATCTCGACGGCAGACGTGTATGCCGGCATGATCGTTGCCGCCATTTACATGGCTTGCCGCAGACGATGGATGCGGGAATCCTTTATACCGATTATGCTCGCTTTTGTACTGCCCTTGATCTGCATGACTATAGGGCAACCATAATAACACAACGGCCGATTCAGGGTTACGGGTTGGATTGGAGCGATTGAACCACGGCTTCAGAGAGCCCGCTCGCTTTAGCGACGATGAGAACCTCCATGCTTCCTCCTTCCGTCATGAAAATCTAACCATTTTCCACTGGATCATACGCTATAATTCAGTGAAAAGAGGTGAATCCTCAACCCAACTTTCGCAGAGCCCAAATCCACTTCAACCTTCGTAGCTACTGGGTTCTGAGAAACTCGAATCCCCTTCTAGTGCTGGACAGTCAAGCCGCCAGCCGATCGTGGCAAGACATGTGATACTCGCTTTTCAGGAGCTTTGCACGATTATCCCGTTGGATCAGGTCAAGAAAAACAGAAAACCCGGAACCGAAAATACACTTTAGGCACGCTAAAGAAAATAACGGATCAAAATGAGACACGAAAATGCCTGTTGTTACGCTATTTAGGACCATCGAATGGGTCTATTATCTTTTGGATCGTGCCTTATGGAGAAGCAGATCGGTTCGAGGTCATGAGACGTTCTTAGGAGAAGGCAGAGCGTTTAGGTGATGGGAAACCGACCGAAAGAGAAGGAGAGAGCTAAGCAAGGCATCGGAAAAATAAAAAGACCCTGGTCCTCGTTGCCGCTTGAACCTGAATTTTTCCGATTTCCTCGTTCATACTAGCCCAGACTAGCCCACACCGATCAAGCGACGTACCTTATGCTCACCTTTCCTCGTTCAAACCCTGCGATCAGGCCGCAGCCGCAAGAGGCTGAACCGGTTGGCGTGCGATCAGTCGGCGGTAAGGGATCGCCGGAATCGTCACGGCCATGTACAGCAACTTCTGCCACATCGTTCCTTCCGCTCCGGACAGGTGCGTTTCTTCCCCTTCGGTCAGGCGCAGTCGGCGGCGTCCGGTGTACTCGTTGAGATACGCCTGCAGATGCTTCGGACCCAAAGCTACATACGTACTCTTCAGCGATTTCCACGCCTCTCTCACCACTTTCCGCAAGGGCGTATACAGCCGATAGGCTTGAAGGAACGATTGTACCGCCGATGCACGGACATCTACCTGTTCGTTGATGAATGCAGCGAGTTCGTGACGATTTGCTCTTTGCCCCTCTCCCTTCTTCTGCGGAACCAGGCGGATTTTGACCTGCTCCGGCTCGCCCGACTCCGTGACCGTGCACCCGGCTACGACCGCCGAAGCATGCGGATGAGAAAACTGAGGCCGAGACGGATTACACCCATACCGGTCGCTGTTCACCTTCACGTCTCCGCAGAGCAGCTCCCGGGCATCGAACTCCCCGATGGCATGGCGGATTCGATGCAGCATAGACCAGGCGGTCTTGTAGGTGACCTGGATCACCTGGCTCAGCCGCATCGCCGAGATGCCATCGGGGAGCAGGAACAACTCCAGCGCCTGGAACCACTTGGTCAAGGGAAGATGAGTTCGTTCAAAAATCGTGCCAACCAAAGCCGACGTTTGATGCGCACACCTGGCGCACTCGAACAAAGGGATGCGCCGGGAAGTCAGACGGCTGCAGCGGGTATGGGCGCAACGCGGGCAGACGAAGCCGTTCGGCCACTTCATCGCGATCAATGCCTCCATACAGGCCTGCTCGTTGTGATAACGACTGCTAAGGGGTTGAAGTTCCGTTTCCACTTGGACTTCCATGTCTGCTCGCCTCCGAATCCATAATCCACGAACATAAGTTCTTTTTCTCATTATACCAAACATGTGTTCCTATTTCAAGCCTAACATCCCATTTGATCTGCCTCTTTTTTCTTATCTCGTTTCTCTTTATTCCTTCCCCTAAGCCCCCCGAACCTCCAACCCCCGCATTCTGATCAAAAGGGATAATGGTGCAAGGCTGTATGGAGAGGCACCAAGCACCAAGCACCGGGCATCAGGCAACAGACACCACACACCAGGCACCACCCTATAGACACCCATCTCACTCTGGCCACTAGACTCTGAGGGGGCGAATCCCCTTCTTGCAAGAAAGCTAGCAAAAAGCTGTCTGCTTTGATTCAGCGTCAATCCCAGCAGCAGATCTGCGTTTTACCCCGTTATATCAGGGCCTGTTTGCCGATTTCATGCTGCGAAAGTTGAGCGAAAGAATTAAATCAGCGCACACTCAATGACTTGTATTATCAAGAGCTGTGAAGTCGTTTCCGTTTGAAAAGTCAAATGGCGCAATCGGTGATCAAAACCGTCATCGCCCGCTATACATTCTGCTCGATCCAACGGGCACGATTGGAACCTGGTCATATTCAAACAACTTCAGATGAGACAAACTCCATCGGCTAACCAAGGCACTCGTTGAAACGTATCCGAAAGGGACTCTTTTTGTAATCGAAAATTTAAAGCATGTCCGTTCAGCAACGGAAAAAGTATGTGTTCGCCATCGTTATGTGTTGGTTTCCCGGGCGTTTCACCAGTTCCGTCAAATATGTGTGGACGAACACCCTGAGATACATCTAAAATTAGGTTATTCAGGCTTCGCCTACTGAAATTCGTCTCTCACTTTCATCAAGTTTTGCAAGATAATTGTTTCACGCAGGCTTTATTTTGAAAACGTTGTAGTGGATGTGCATTAGTGATCTATAGTATAGAAAGGAGGGGCTGCCGTTGACCCCCTTGGAACAAACCGCCTTTTTGCCGGATCATCCGGCTGGCGCTCTGACTGTGCTGATTGCAGCGGCTGTCATGGTATGGCTGTATGTGCACAGTGCCGTGCAGCTGCGTCTGTCCCGCAGGCGGCGGCTGGACGAGCTTCAGGAATCCTTATATCTGTACGGAAGGCTCGCCGGACCACTACATGCCGCCGTACACGGACAGCATGAGCAAAGCGGCGGGGATATCGCGCTCGTGAAGGCGCTGCAGGAATGCAAGTCCGCACCGTATCTGACTCCTTACCTGCAGGAGGAAATTCAGAACTGCCTTGACCGCAGGGACAGCTCCAGAGTCTCGCTGCTTCATAGATCTCTGGAACGGGAAATGAACAAACTGATTGAGCAACGGCGTCTGCTGCTCAAGGAAACCCATGCTCCCGGCTGGGGCTCGGCTCTATGGAATTTGCTCCGCCCGGCCGCTGCTCCTGCTGCCGTCGCAGGCTTTGCCCTGCTGACCTGGCGGCTGGTATCGGAGCTGCAATTTCCTGAAGCTCATTCACCCGGCATGACACTTTCGGTCGTATGGATGAGATACGTATCCGGCCTGCTGGCCGTCGTGTACGTATACCGGCTGCTAAGTCTGCCGCGCCAGAACGGAATCGATGTAACGACCTCCCGCCTGTCGGCCAGTGTGCTGTCATTCCTTATCGCTGCAGTCGTGCTGTTCCAATGGATCGGCCCGCACGCTTCGCCTTACATCCTGGGGGCGCAGCTCATCCTGTTTTTGAGCGGATTTATGTTCACCCGCGAACGTCCGCGCAGCAAGCGCCCATACGCGGGCACCCCTGAGCAGGCCGGACAAGCCCGGCAAGCCTCTCAGGCTGAGGGGCAGAAAAGCCAGGACGCTGATACGGATGCGGCAGAGACGGCGTCAACCACCCTGCACAGATAAACCGGCTAACAATGCAACAAGCGCTGCGTTCGTGAAGACGCGGCGCTTGTTTTTTTCGCTTGCCGATTGTGTCTGGACTTATTGAGGGTTATTATTTATACAAATGTAAATCAATTATATAAAATTAAACTTTTATAGATGGAGGAAGTATGGAGCTTGATATTTCTGCAAAATCATTGCCGGTATACGAAGCGCTGGCCAGTGAGGTACGGCTGAACGTGATCCGGCTACTGGCGGACTCGCCCATGAACATCCGTGAATTGGCGGAAGCTCTGGGGCTAAGCAGCGCAATTATGACCATGCATGTCAAAAAACTGGAGAAAGCCGGTTTGATCATGACCAAAATGCTCCCCGGCCGCGGGGGCGTGCAAAAGGTATGCTCACTGGCCGTAGGCAACATCCATATCACCCTGCCGCTGCCGGAGCAGGACACCCGCCAGTTTCATCAGACCGAGCTCTCTGTGGGCCACTATACGGATTTCGATATCGAACCGACGTGCGGCCTGGCCACCGTGGAGAAAATTATCGGGGAGTTTGACGAGCCCCGTTATTTTCTGGATTCAGAGCGGGTGAACGCCAAAATTTTATGGTTCGGCCAGGGGCATATTGAGTACAAAATCCCTAACTTCCTGCTCGCCAGCCAACAGCCGGAGGAGCTGGAAATCACCATGGAGCTCTCCTCGGAGGCGCCTTCCACCAACGACAACTGGCCTTCGGATATCTCTTTTTATCTGAATGACGTGAAATTGGGGGTCTGGACCAGTCCGGGTGATTTCGGGGACAACCGGGGCAAATATACGCCGGCCTGGTGGCCGGATGCCATCAACCAGTACGGGCTGCTCAAGCGGCTGCGCGTGACTGCGGACGGCACGTATATGGACGGAAACCGCATTTCGGATGTAACGCTGAATGAAGTGGTGATTGCCCGCAAGCAATGGAAATTCCGAATTGCCGTAACCGATGACGCTGAGCATATCGGAGGGGTGACCCTGTTCGGAACAGGCTTCGGCAATTACAATCAGGATATTGTGTTCCGGCTATACTACACGAACATCAGCAACAGCGGCAGAACAGGCCACGTCAGTAGCCATTAGCGAAGGATTTTGCATTCGCAGGCTTTTGCACCGGTTCTATGCATACCGGGCCTGGAATCTCCAGTACATATCCCGTATGCTGCAGCCGGCCGCTGTCCCCGTCGATGGAAAAGGATACGAGATTACCGCCGTCCTGGTTGGCAGCAATCAGATACCCGCCGGGAAGCAGGTTGAAATTGCGCGGTGTGGCGCCCGCGGTTTCCACCCAGTCGATTGCCGCCAGCTTCCCGCTGTCTTGATCGATCCGAAACGCCGCGATGCTGTTATGTCCGCGATTGGAGACATACAGATAACGGCCGCAAGGGGTTACACGAATATCCGCAGCCGTATTGTCCTGCACCGCTACTCCTTCCGGCAGGATGGACAGATGCTGCAACGGCTGAAGGTCGCCGGTTTGCTCATTATAAATAAAAGCCGTGACCGTATTGTTCAGCTCATTGGCCACGTAAGCAAATTTATGAGTCGGATGGAACACCAGATGGCGGGGACCTGAGCCCGGCGGGAGCTCCGCTTCACGATGCGTCACCAGCTTCCCTTCCTCCAGACGGTAGACGACGATTTGATCCAGACCAAGATCGCATATCATGACATATCGTCCTGACGGATCAGGCACGATGGAATGGGGATGTGGACCTTCCTGCCGGTCCTTGCGGATACCTGAGCCGCTATGCTTCACCTGTGCCAGCAAATTCCCCAGCCCGCTGTCCGGCAAAATGCCATAAACGACCGCATTGCCGCCAGAATAGTTGGAGGCCAGCACATAACGTCCGTCAGAGGTCACGGATACATAACAAGGATCGGCTCCTTCTGTCGCCTGCCGGTCCTGCATATGCAGTTCACCCGTCCCGGTATCCACCGCATATGCATATAAATGCCCCTCAGCCGTTTCACTTACCGCATACAAACAGGAGCCGTCCGGACTCAGCGCCAGAAACGACGGTCTCTCGATCCCTTCAGTCCCGCTTACGATTCTCATCTCGCCGCTTTCTCCGTCAAGGGCACACAGAAAAATCCCAGTTTCCGTGCGGGAAGCGTATGTACCCGTATAGAATAAATACTCCTGTTTCTGCTCCATTCTTGTCTCCCCTCTCAATTCAAGCATTGCCCATCCTACATTATTACCCATGTTGCCATAGAAATAAGACCGTATTTTTGTGAAAAGGCGGTCCTTCTATCCGAAGAAGCCGCCTTTCTCTATTGTAGTCAATATTGGGTCTGTACTACCTTTTATACAGCTGGCTCCGCTCTCCGGCCCGCCTTCCAGTTCACGGCCAGAACCAGGCTAATCATGAGGATGGCCGCCCCGAAAATGTAGGGCAGATTAATATGCACATCGAACAAAGTTCCTGCCAGGGCAGGCCCGACGATATTGCCGATGCTCATATAAGCATTGTTCATGCCTGCAGCTACACCTTGTTCGTCGCCCGCCATTTTGGATAAAGCCGTATTGATCGCCGGGCGAAGCAGTGCCGTGGCCGTGAAGAAAATCAAAGCCACGCCAAGCACGTAGTAAAAATTTCCCGAGAACAGCATCAATACCAGCGAAATCGCCGAAAACAGGAACGATCCGGTAATGACAGCCTTTTCTCCAAAACGGCTCAGCACCGGGCCGATGGCGACTGCCTGGATGATAGTGCCGATCAAGGCCCCGATCGTAATGACCATGGCGATGTCCCGTTCATCGTAATGAAACTTGCCTGTTACAAAGAAAGGAAACATCGTCTCAAAGTGGGACAGGCCGAATGTCAGTGTAAATATCATAATGAGCAGCGCAAAGTACGGCTTGCGAAACGAAAGGGCAAACTGCTTGATCACGTTCTCCCGCTTAAGCATCGTATTGCGGTGCCTCAGCTGGTCCTCAAGCGACAGCGTTTCAGGCAGCAGGAACAGGGACACCAGCGTAGCCACAAGGGATACAGCGGCAGATACATAAAAAGGGGCCCTTACTGAAATATCCGCCAGCAGGCCGCCTACGCCCGGTCCGATGACAAAGCCCAGCGACATTGCCGAGCCGAGCAGGCCCATTCCTTTACCGCGTGTCTCCAGCGTGGTAATATCCGCGATATAGGCCATCATTGGCGGAATCAGAAAAGCCGCCCCGATGCCTCCGATCAGACGGGAAACGTAAAGCATCCACATCGAAGTACCCAAAGCAAAGATAACGGATGAGACCGTCATAATGATCAGACCCAGAATAATCAGCTTTTTGCGCCCGTATTTGTCGGACCATTCCCCGCCGATAGGGGAAAATATAAACTGTGTAAGCCCGAAGACGGCAACCAGGTAGCCTCCTGCTTCCCCGCTGCCCCCCAGCATGCTCATAAATTCCGGCAATACAGGGATAATCAGACCTATCCCCAGCATGGCAATGAACATGTTGATCATCAGAATGATCAAAGGGCCTTTCCCTAACTTTGTTGCTGACATAATGCGGTTTCTCCTCCTCGCGCGCATCTCTCTGTTTATTATGGAAAGAATGCCTTACTTGGAGATCAAACCTCCAAGCTCTTATATATTAATGGAGCGTCTGCCAAAAGACAAACAAAATTATCCAATCGTTGTGCCGTCCGGCAGCGGGTAATCCGGCGTCAGCAGCACCACGTCTCCTTCACCTGGCATGCCGCCCAGCACCAGCACCTCCGACTGGAAGCCGGCAATGTTGCGCGGCGGGAAATTCACAACGGCGACCACCTGCCGTCCGATCAGTTGTTCCGGTTGATACCGTTTTGTAATCTGGGCGCTGGACCGCTTGATCCCCAGCTCTTCCCCAAACTGTATTTGCAGCTTGTATGCCGGCTTGCGCGCTTTGGCAAAGGGTTCGGCGGCAATAATGGTCCCGATCCGGATATCCAGCTTCAAAAAATCATCGATTTCTGCCATGGCTTGTCCTCCTTTAAGGATAATTCATCCAGCATAATGCATTATAGCACATACGTTCGCCTTCTTGGAAGGGAAATGTACGGTGTCGAATCTGGAGCTGATTGGCAGTTGACCATTAAAGCGGGGGAGTGAACAAAAAATGTTCTGCCATGAATTTTTCCATGGCAGAACATTTTTACTGTAGTGTAAAATTCACCTGATCTTCCACGACTGTCCCCATGTGATCTTCCAGCCTGAAGGTCAGCGGCTGCGGGTATGGCTTATCTTCAATCAGCACAACGGTTTGCAGGCTGCTGTCAGCATCTTCCCGTAAGTTTTGTTCCGTCTGAAGACGATGGGTTTTCCCGTTGCCATCCGTAAAGCTTGGGACAAACTCAAAGTATTCCTCCGGGTACCTTTTGTTCCCGTGTTTCATTCTAAACGTGATCGCCACATTGATGCCCTGCTTTTTAACTCCTGTCAGGTACAACCGGTCATCCGGATTGTTCACCAGTCTTTTTTCGTCCGTATTTACGATCATTTTAAAATCCGGGGTAAGCTTATATTTCATTCCTCCGAATTGAAGCTGCAGCGGAGCATCTTTCCTGTACCAGCTGCCCCCAAAATAGATGACACGCCCTTGTCCGTCAGGGCCAACACGCTGATACAGATATTGAACGTCATGCTCCCGATCTGTACCTCCGGCATAAAGAAGAGGATCGAGGAACCAATCAATAGGCTTAATTTCGCTGCTCAGCTCGCTTACATATACATCTGTTCTGAGCGGCGTCTGTGCATATTTCTCCAATCTAAACTCTTTGTCGCCAATCCGGAACGTCTGCTGAAGCACAGATTCTTTCTCCAATGACACAAAAACGCTTTTATCCAGATAAATAGCTGTTTCAAACCAGCGGCCGGATTTCAAATTCCCAGCAGACTCTTCCTCCTGAATATATCCGGTCAAGATAAAATCGTCCGGCACCTCTTCCTCCCCGTAAAAGTCAAACACGATATACCCTGCGCTTTTGCCTGGCGGCTCTACCCTTTGATACGCCACGTTGCCGTAGATACCTGTACTCGGCTGTCCATTCGGCAGCAGCAGCTGCAGCTTGTCATTGGCCAGGATCAGCTGGTTGGAGGTGAGCTGATTATCCGTCCTGTAAAATATAATCACCCGCTTGTTATCCGCCAAAATGCCGTCAATGCCAAGGACATATCCGCTGTTTTCAAGCTGCATACCAACGGGCTGATACAGGCCGTGTTCAACGGCATCCTTTATCGTTCGGTCCTCTTCCGTAATCTCCAGCACGTATTCAGGCAGCTCTGCCAGCTCAGTCGCTTTCCCTTCATCTGCTTTAACCCCTTGTACAACCAGGTTTTGATCGTGCCCTCTGGCTTCTCCAGCACCTGCGCAATCTCTGCAATAGTCATGTCCTGATAATATTTCAGGATAAGCACCTCCCTGTACTTGGGCTTCATGCGGGCAAGCGCATGCTGCAAATCCAGCTTGCTGTCGCTGATCATTTCCGCACGGTCGCCTTCCTCGCCTCCGGACAGGGGCTGCCATCTTTTGCGCCGCTTGAGCTCATCCCTGCAGTAATTCATTAAAATGCGCATCGGCCTCACTGTGAAGATAACTGTAGGCGATGCCGTAAAACCTCCGCTGATGTGCCGAAACGAGCTGCTGAAAGGCGTCTTGATCCCCTTTACAGGCCGCCTGAGCCAACCTTTTTTCTTCATCTTTCACGGCCTCCTTCTCACCTCCCCGCATGCTTTCACCGGCCGGGTTCACATGCTATATGAATAAGACCTCCGGGGACCGGATTTAGTTTTAAAGTCAGCGCATAAATTTCAAAAGCACACAAAAAAGCACAGGTTCGAGCCCTGAATGGCCGATCCTGTGCCAGTTCCCGCAAAGCATTCAGCTTTCCGCCAGCTTGAATATGAACCTGTCAAAATGTTGTTCCAATCACATGATCCAGCGGGATGAAGCCGATCGAACGGCTGTCATTGCTGTTATTCCGGTTATCCCCCATGACAAAAATATATCCCTCGGGCACAACCCATCTCCGGTCTTCCGTCTCCTCCATGGTTTCCTTAATATAAGGCTCATTCAGCAGATTTCCGTTCAAATAGACCGCATGATTCTTCACTTCGATCACATCGCCGGCCTTGCCGATCACACGCTTGACATAAATGCTTTTATTCTTCTGCTCATCAAACATCCGGAATAAAGGCTGCTCCCATAAATCATTGATCAAGCTGCGCTTTTCCTCGACACGGCTGTCAATGATCACAATATCACCGTGCTTCAACGTTTCAGGGAAGGTGTTGGGAATTTTGGAGACATACAGCTTCTGCTGATCATGCAGCGTCGGCTCCATCGAATGTCCTTCCACAGTATAAGGCTGGGCAATGAATATGCCGATAAACAATGTGACAGCGATGGCAGCGCCGAACGTTCCCAACCAACCCAGCAGGCTCTTCACCAGTTTCATCAGGGCAAAACCTCTCTTATAATCATGTAGAAATATGATAATGCAAGCACGGAATTTCGTAATTAAAAGTTGATTCTGGTATATTCTTCTTATCAGTATACGTCGGCCTCCAATGTCCGGTCAATTTGCAGGAGCGGACTGAGACATGACCCTGTCTTCCATTACATTCAAAAATTTTCAGGAGAGTGAATCTATTTGCTTACAGCACTCAAGCAGCTCAAATCATTCCGGATTGTGCAACTCATACTGGCTGCTTACCAGAAACGAATCGTCAGGATGCTGATTCCCCTGATTATTTTGGCCCTGGTCATTTGGCTGGGAAGCCGGGAGCTTCATAATATGAACATCGGTCGCATGCTGTTCGAGCTGCGGCGTCTTTCACCGTGGACTATACTGGAGATTGCGCTTTTTTCACTGCTTGCCGCCGGCGTAATGAGCTCCTATGACCTGGTCGTCCGCAGACATTTCCGGATGCCGATATCCATCGGGGCAGCGTTCCGCTACGGCTGGATCGCCAATACCTTCAATAATGCCTGTGGATTCGCGGGATTCACCGGTGCAGGTCTGCGCGCATTTCTTTATAAAAAAAGCGGCGTCCCTCTTAACGTCATCACGGCCGCCGTCATTTTTCTCTCTCCTGTCGTGATTACGGGGCTGTCCCTGCTCGCCTGGACTGTGCTGGCCCGCCTGTTTCCCGGGGATCAGCTGCTGCACGCCTATCCCTGGCTGCGGTGGGCCATGTGGGGAATGGCTCTCTATCTGCCGGTGTTCCTGCTCGTTCAGCGCTCGCGCCTGTTCGGCAAATGGTTCAATCAGGGCAAAGGCACCATGCCCTGGACAACCATTTTCGCCTCTTTGGCCGCTTCCTTGCTGGAATGGCTGTTCGCCGCGTTGGCCTTCGGCCTTGTTGGCACCCGCGTTCTGGACGGCGTACCGCTGGAGGCTCTGATCGGCGTCTATGTCATTGCCGCTACAGCCGGCCTGATCAGTATGGCACCCGGCGGCATCGGTGCTTTTGACGTAACGGCCCTGCTCGGCCTGCAGCTTCTGGGGGTGCATCCCGATCTTGCACTGACGGTGCTGCTGCTGTTCCGTTTCTTTTATTTTATCGTCCCTTGGCTCATCGCCCTCGTGATGACCGCAATTGAGATCATCCCGAAGCGGGAACGGATCGGTGAACTGGCTGGCTCTAGCTGGAGCTATTCCCTGAATAAATGGCAGCAGATTTGGGCATGGCCCGGGCAGTTCCGCTTTCTGGCTGACCTGGGGGTCTGGGCGCTAAGCAAGCTGGTACTCGCTTCAGGGCTGCTGCTCCTGCTGTCTGCGGCTTTGCCTGGCCTGCTGTACAGACTTCGTTTCGCTGAGAAGCTGTTGACCCTGCCCATCATGCAGCTCTCCCATGATATCTCGGTTATCATCGGTATCATGCTGATCGTGCTGTCACACGGGATTTCGCTGCGTATCCGGCGGGCGCTTCGCCTTACGCTTGGGCTGCTGTTCGCAGGCGCGATTTTTACGTTCATCAAGGGTTTCGACTTCGAGGAAGCCTTCTTCCTGCTGTTTGTCGCCTTGATGCTGTACCTTTCCCGTTCACGCTTTTACCGTGAAGGCGCTCCGGTAAGCCGTACTAATTTGTTGATCTGGGGAGGGCTTACCGTGCTGGTGACTGTGGCGTATCTCCTGATCGGAGCAGGCGGCTACAGCTACTTTCTGCATCGTCTGCCCTTGCGCATGAGCACAAATCTGCTTTTTGACCGCCAGCATTTTGGCATCAAAGGCCTGCTCAGTTTGATGTCCGCCTGGGTGTTTCTGACCATGTACCTCATGATGCGTCCCAAACGCGGCGTCGAAGAGCTGCCGGATGCGGCCGAAATGAACAGGCTCCGTGAATTTATCGCTCATGAGCAAGGAAATTTGCTGACCCACATGCTGTTTCTGGGAGATAAACAGTTCTATTGGGCACAAGAGGGCAAAGTTCTCATTCCTTACGCCAGAAGCCGCAACAAGCTTGTCGTGCTCGGCGACCCCCTCGGTCCAATGGACAAGGCCAGCGCAGCCATCCAGGAATTCCAGGGTTATGCTGACAGATACGCGCTTGCGGTGGTGTTTTATCAGGCATCCCCGGCCTATCTCCCGCTTTACCATGAGAACGGCTACCGCTTTTTCAAGCTTGGGGAAGAGGCGCTGGTGCCGCTGGAATCCTTTACTTTATCGGGCAAAATCAATACGCCGCTGCGTACGGTGAGAAACCGGTTCGGCAGAGAAGGCTACTCATTTCAAATGGCTTATCCCCCGTTTGACGACAGCCTGCTGGCCCAGCTTCGGGCCGTGTCGGACGTGTGGCTTGAGGGGCGAAAGGAAAAAGGCTATTCGCTCGGCTGGTTTAACGAAACCTACCTTCAGTTGGCGCCGCTTGCGCTCGTGCTGGACCCGCAGCAACAGGTCATCGCCTTCGCCTCCCTTGCCCCGGCTTATGATAACAAACAGACAATATCCATTGATCTGATGCGCCATCTGCCGGATGCGCCGAACGGAACTATGGATTTTCTGTTCACTCATGTGATGGAGTGGGCACGGGATGAAGGGTATGTGACCTTTAACCTTGGCATGGCCCCGCTCTCCAGTGTAGGCCAGAGCGAACGCGCCCTGCGTGAAGAAAAGCTGGCGCGGCTGGTGTTTCAGTACGGCGGCCACTGGTACGGCTTTGAGGGCTTGCGCCGATACAAGGAAAAGTTCTCCCCCGCCTGGGAGCCGCGCTATCTGGCTTATCCTGCTTCGGTGTCCTTGCCCATTCTTACGGCTGAGCTTATGTACCTGGTGTCACGCAAAATGGATTAGGCTTCCGGCCTGCGTTCCTCCATGCATGAAACGTGGAGCATTAGTGTGTGGTGTGTGGTGTGTGGTGTGTGATGTGTGGTGTGTGGTGTCCGTTGCCTGCTGCCTGGTGCCTTTCCATGCAGCTTTGCACGATTATCCCTTTTGATCAGAATGCGAGGGTTGAGGGTTGAGGGTTGGGGGTTGGGGGTTGGGAGGCCTTAGGGGAAGGTTTTTCTTGACCTGATCCAACGGGATAATCGTGCAAAGCCCTTAAACAGCGAGTCACATGTCTTGCCACGATCGACTGGCGGCTTGACTGTCCACCACGGATGATTAGGTTGAGGGCAGCTCCTGTTAGAAATCTTTCAACACAAAAGTTAAAGGGGCTCAGCCCTCAGGCTTGCCCCTATCATTTTTGATCGATATGAAGTTCTTAGAAGCTGCCGCGAACAATCGTCTCGGACAGCGGCAGACGGCCTGACGGATGAGCAGGTTCCTTCGCCTTGCCTACGGTAATCAGCATAACCGGCAGATAACGGTCCGGAATGTTAAATCCCTCAATCAACTGCTCCGGGTTAAATCCGCTCATAGGGCAGGTATCATAACCCAGTGATTTTGCTGCCAGCATGATGTTCTGAGCTGCCAGCGAAGCGTTCCTGATCGCGGAATCCCGCGCCACTTGAGGACTCTGATAGGCACCGTTAATCTGGCCAACCAATGCGTCACGGATGTCCGCCTTGAGGAAGCCTGCTTCCACAGCCTGGTCATAAATGACCGTATTGCGGTTCGCCTCCAGATCGCCCAGTACAGCAACTGTCAGGCAGCTCTCGGCAACCTGGGACTGGTTGTACGCAATCGGAAGCAGCTTCTGCTTGTCGGCTTCGGATTCAATGACAAGGAACTTCCAATGCTGAAGGTTCCAGGCGGAAGGAGCCTCGCCGGCCGCCTTCAAAATCATCTGCAGGTCCTCTTCCGGCATTTGAACACCAGTCTCATATTTCTTCACCGAATGTCTTTCGCTAATGACACGAAGTGTTTCGTTCAGCTCAACTTTGGACATGGTTTACACTCTCCTGTTCTCCTTTTGTTTATGTAACAAAACGATTGCTTTCATTTCCATAACCAATTGTAATTATAAAAAGTTACAGTTCAAACTGTCAATAAATCGTCAAACTTTCTTTTTGTGCGATGCAGAACCAAACCACTGTTTTTCCTCATTCGCTTATAGTATGATCAATATAACTAAAACTATGAATTGGATCGTGAGATCCCATACAAGAGATGCAATTTCCTGAAAGAAAAGGAGAACGTTCATGTTCGGAAAAAAGTCTGATTTGATGTTATTCTTCGCATGGATCGTCGCGTGTGTGGCGACACTGGGCAGCCTTTTTTTAAGCGAATACCTGGGGTACGAGCCCTGCAAGCTGTGCTGGTTTCAGCGCATACTGATGTACCCTCTCACGCTCTTGCTTGGCGTTGCCTACTTTAGAGGTGATACAGGCATCCGCATCTATATCCTTCCTTTGTCCGTGATCGGCGGCCTCATTTCTGCCTACCATGTGACGATTCAGCGAATCGCCGCCGCCCGCGCTGCCGCCACTCCCAGCACCTCCTGTGGCCGAGTGTCCTGTGAGACGGATTATCTGAACTGGTTCGGCTTTGTTACGATTCCGATGCTGGCGCTGATTGCATTCATTCTGATTATTGCGGCCATGATTGTGATCAGCAGACAGGAAAGAAGAAGATGGTAATCCCATTAGAGAGGGGTTCTTCAGTTGTTACACATCAACACTGCTTACTTACAGTACGGAGCGACTGTCGGCATGGTGATTATGGCCGTACTTGCGATCTTTATTCGCATGAAGGCCAGCCACCGTCCCATAAATGCAAAAAAAATCATTATCCCTCCGCTTGGCATGAGTACGGGATTTTTAATGTTCATCGTAAAAGAATTCCATATTCCGCTGTGGTGGGGAATCATTTCATTTCTGGTGGGCTGGTTTATCTTCTCCTACCCGCTCATCCGCAGCACCAGGTTTGAGATGGTGGACGGACAGATTTTTGTTCAGCGCTCACGGGCCTTCTTCTTTATTTTGATCGGCCTGCTGGCTGTCCGCATGCTGCTGCACGAGTTCGTCCAGCAGTATATCACCATTCCTCAGACGGCTTCTGTGTTTTTTACGCTGGCATTTGGCACACTGCTGCATTGGCGCCTTTATATGTATATGCAGTATCGCAAACTGTTCCCTGCCGGAACACCGGACAATCCGGTCAACTCATAAGTGTCAGCCCCGCTTGGCAAGAAACAAGCTGCACAAACGATTTAAGGGTGCCTCAGGTCAAAGATCCTTTGATTTGAGGCACCCCTTTTGGTTGTTGGGAGACGCTGTTATTGCTCTGTCAGCAGGACCGGCCCGTCAGCGGTAATCGCAAGCGTATGCTCGTATTGGGCGGATAATCCCCCGTCCAGCGTGCGTGCCGTCCAGCCGTCCTCGTCAATCTTGCAGCGGTAGGTTCCGGTATTCAGCATCGGCTCGATGGTGATGACCATGCCCTCCTTCAGACGGGTGCCGCGATGCGGAGGACCGTAGTGAGGATAATGCGGCTCTTCGTGCATACTTTGACCGATTCCGTGTGCGATGAAATCGCGCACCACCGAGAAGCCCTGCGCTTCCGCATATACTTGAATAGCGTGGGAGATATCCCCAACCCGATTGCCGACAACAGCCTGCTCGATACCTTTATATAAAGATTCCTTCGTTACGTCGAGCAGCTTCTGCGCCTGCTCGGACACCTGTCCCACCGCATAGGACCATGCGGAGTCAGCCAGCCAGCCGTTTAAATTCACGACCATGTCGATGGTGGCAATGTCGCCTTCCTTCAGCGGAGTATGGTTAGGAAAACCGTGGCAGATTACATCATTCACGGAACCGCAGGTTGCATACGGATAACCGTTATACCCCTTCTGCTCGGGAGTCGCCCCGTTTTTCTTCATAAACGCTTCGGCAAAAGCATCAATTTCCAGCGTCGTAATCCCGGGACGGATCATCTTCGCGATCTCCCGGTGACAGGCGGCCAGAATTTCACCGGCCTTCTTCATATTTTCTATTTGTTCCTTCGTTTTCAAAATAATCATGGTGAGTCTCCTTACCTGTGGATTAGCGCCCGTAACGCCATAACGCAAGCCGCCGGCATCCGGCTCTCTGTATACTCATTTTAATGCAGCTTATGCGGCCGATATACTACCTGCTATTGTATCGTGAAAAGAGATAAAAGGAAAACCGCCGCGACCAAAGAATTTTCGGGACTGTATCGATCAACTTCTTAAAATTTTATTGTTACCGTTTACAAGAATTTAAATTTGTGTATATAATGATCGTGATTTGTATACCTGTATACATGTTGACAAACTTTATAACAGACAGGAGCGTGAGCGTTGTGGATTATCCGGCAGCTTGGCTGCAAGGCGCTTCATTGGGTGAAAAAATCGCCTGTGAGCTCCGGCTGCAGATTATCCGGGGACACTATGCTCCAGGGACGGTTTTATCCGAGAACCAGATCGCTGCCGATTTCGGGACAAGCCGCTCCCCGGTAAGAGAAGCCATGAAGGTGCTGTCCGGCGAAGGATTAATCCGTCTTGAGCGAATGGGTGCCGTCGTCATTGGCATGTCGCCTGCTGACATGGAGGAGCTGTTTGATGTACGACTGCTGATCGAGCATTTCGTTGTCAAACGTCTCGTTCGTAAAGATACAGCCCCCATCGCAGCCGCGCTGGAACGCCTTACGGACAAGATGGAGGTCGCCTTCAAGCATTGGGATACTGCCGAATTTTCGCTGCAGGACTTTCTGTTCCATGAAACGTTAGTGCTGGAAGCAGGCCATACGCGGATTCTGCATACGTGGAACGGCATGAGACAGCTCATCCTTACCGTGATGCTCGCCGCGACGGAACAGCGTTTCTCTATGAAGAGCACTGAGTCGGTTGTCACTATTGCCAAGCACCGGACGATTGCAACTGCTTTAATGGACAGGGACGAGGAACGGCTGGTGTCTCTCGTAGACGATCATTATAAAGACACGCGTAATGCGGTCAATGACAGCGTGCTTTCCCCTTTTCGCGGCTCGGTGCTGCAGGACTGATTTCCTTGATCTGCAAAATGAAAACATATTTCCGTTGGCGGAAATGTTTTCGTTAGCTAAAGTTGTCGACAAGTATACAAATTAATGATTTCAAGGAGGTTTACCTATGCAAGCATTATTCGGGCTCAGTCATAACACCAGTTTATTGATCTGGGCGCTCATCACGATCGTTCTGCTGATTTTGCTCATTGCCAAGTTTAAATGGAATCCGTTCGTTTCCCTCCTGCTCGCGGCCTTCTTCCTCGGGCTGATGAACGGCATGCCGGCGCCTGATGTGATCACCTCTGTAACAAAAGGCCTCGGAGGAACGCTCGGCTCCATCGCCATCGTCATCGGTCTCGGCACGATGCTCGGCAAAATGATGGCTGAATCCGGCGGGGCGGAGCGCATTGCCACAACGCTGATCGACCGCTTTGGCGAAAAACGGGTTCATTGGGCCATGCTTCTCGTTGCCTTTATTGTTGGCATTCCTGTATTTTTCGAAGTCGGTTTAATCCTGTTGATCCCTATTCTGTTCACCGTTGCACGTAAAATGAATATGTCGCTGATTAAAATCGGGATTCCCATGCTTGCCGGTCTGTCCACAGTACACGGCCTGCTGCCACCCCATCCCGCTCCGATGATTGCGATTGACTCGTATCAGGCGGACATTGGACGCACCCTCCTGTACGCGCTGATTGTCGGGATCCCGACCGCGATTATCTCCGGACCGGTATTCGCCAACTGGATCAGTAAAAGAGTTCACGTGACACCAAACCCTGAGCTTGTCGACCAGTTCACCAACAAAAACGAGCGGCCGCTGCCGGGCTTCGGTATTACATTGTTTACCATCCTGCTGCCGGTTATTCTGATGCTCAGCGGTTCGGTCGCCATGATTGCAGACCCTGGCCAGACCAGCAGTTTGACCATTTTCCTCGAATTTATCGGTGACGAAGTTGTTGCTTTGCTGATTGCCGCCGTCTTTTCTTTCTTCACACTGGGTTATGCCCGCGGCTTCAACAAGAATGACCTGGCCCGCTTTACCAGTGAATGCCTTGCGCCGACCGCTTCCATCATTCTGATCATCGGGGCTGGCGGGGCCTTCAAGACGGTCCTGATTGACAGTGGTGTCGGCAAAGCGATCGCGGAAATGGCTACAGGGGCGAACGTTAATGTTATCGTTTTTGCGTATCTGGTGGCTGCGCTGATTCGTGTCGCCACAGGCTCGGCCACGGTCGCCATGACCACTGCAGCGGGCATTGTCGCTCCCGTGCTTGCGATGACGCCAGGCGCCAATGTGGAGCTGGTCGTGCTTGCAACCGGCGCCGGCTCGCTGATTCTGTCCCATGTCAACGACGCTGGCTTCTGGATGATCAAGGAGTTCTTCAATATGACGGTGCCGCAGACGCTCAAAACATGGACTGTCATGGAAACGATTCTCTCCCTCGTTGCTTTCATTTTGATTATGCTGCTGAGTGTGGTAGTTTAACTAAAGGAATCATACAGCTGCGGAACAGAGAGGAGAGTCATAATGGCAAATGTTAATCATATGATCGGTGTGGATATCGGCACAACGAGCACCAAAGCGGTATTGTTTGCAGAAAATGGTACCATCAAGGCGGAGCATAATGTCGGTTATCCCCTGAACACTCCGGTGCCGGCTGCAGCGGAGCAGGACCCGGATGAAATTTTCCAGGCAGTGCTGACGACCATCCGCGAGGTTATGATCAAAAGTGGAGTGCCGCCGCAATCGGTCCTGTTCGTTTCCTTCAGCTCGGCCATGCACAGTGTGCTGGCCGTCGATGAAGACGGTGTACCGCTGACGGCATGCATGACCTGGGCAGATAACCGCAGCGCTCATTGGACCGAAGTACTGAAAAAAGAGCTGAATGGGCATGCGATCTATCTGCGTACCGGAACGCCTGTCCACCCCATGTCGCCTCTTACCAAGCTGATGTGGATTACGCGGGATCTGCCGGATATTGCGGCAAAAGCGCATAAATATATTTCCATCAAGGAGTATGTGTTTGCGCGGCTATTCCAGGAATACGTTGTGGATCACTCCATCGCTTCAGCCACGGGCATGATGAATCTGGAGAAGCTGGACTGGGATGAAGAGGCTTTGGCGGTGGCCGGGGTCACCCGCAAGCAGCTATCTACGCTTGTGCCTACGACGCATATCATGAACGGCTTGAATCCGGTCTATGCCAAGGAAACCGGCCTGCCCGAATCGACGCCGTTTGTCGTGGGTGCCAGTGACGGCGTGCTGTCCAACCTGGGCGTCAACGCCATTAAGCCTGGGGTCGTAGCCGTCACCATCGGCACAAGCGGGGCTATCCGTACCGTGGTCGATAAGCCTGTCACCGATCCGAAGGGACGTTTCTTCTGTTACGCACTGACGGAAGATCAGTGGGTGATTGGGGGGCCCGTCAATAACGGGGGGATTATTTTCCGCTGGATCCGCGACGAATTTGCCGCCTCTGAGGTCGAAACCGCGAAGCGGCTCGGACTGGATCCCTACCATGTGCTGACCCAGATCGCAGAGCAGGTGCCTCCGGGCTCGGACGGGCTGCTGTTCCATCCTTACCTGTCCGGCGAACGCGCGCCGCTGTGGGACCCGAACGCCCGGGGCTCCTTCTTCGGCCTGACCCTGCGGCATAAAAAGGAGCATATGATCCGGTCCGCCCTGGAAGGCGTATTGTTCAACCTGTACACGGTCATGCTGGCCATGGAAGAGGTCATCGCCAGACCTTCCGTCATTCATGCTACGGGCGGCTTTGCCCGTTCCGAGCTGTGGCGGCAGTTAATGGCTGATATTTTCGATCAGGAGGTTATCATTCCCGAGAGCCTGGAGAGCTCCTGTCTCGGCGCCGTGATCCTTGGGCTGTACGCGCAAAAGCGAATCGACTCCCTGGACGCGGTCGGAAGCATGATCGGAACGACACATCGTCACGTGCCGGAGAAAAAGCATGTTGACGTGTACCGTGAGCTGCTGCCGATTTACATCCGGATTTCACGGAAATTTGAAGAAGAGTTCAAGATTCTGGCTGATTTCCAAAACAAAATGCTGGCAGAATAGTTGCAACCGCTTTGTCCTTCGTACGTATTAACCTTTAATAACGACAATTTGGTTTCCATACCGATCATGGACTCAATACCAAGGAGGACAAAACGATGCTTAAGAAAATATTGCACCGCCTGCTGCATTCCGCTTCCCATTCTTCACATTCTTCCCACCGGCGCCATCACAGCAGCTCGGACATGCGGCATTACAAACGCCACTCCAGCAGTGATTACCATAAAAGGCATCACGGAGGTTATGTCGGGAAGCTGTCTTCATCCGATCTGAAGTACGGACACAGCCGCCACGGACACGGACATTACAAGAACAGGCACCGCAGCTTCTCCAGCTCCTGAGTCTGGATATACCTTGAAATAGAAAGAACAGGCCCTGCAATGGCCTGTTCTTTCTATTTCAGTACAGCATTAATGTACGGGAGATAATGACCAGTAGAATAAATAAAACCAGAATAGCTCCGGCCGAGTACCCTCCGCCGTATCTGACACCATATTCTGTACTTTGCAGTTTCAATGTTAAATCCCCCTTCCTGTTAATCACTCCGTCGGTCTTTGTCTTTAACACAGAATCATCTTATGTACACGATCGTTCCGGTGTAATGGGTAGCACCCCATTGTTTCATATTTCCTTCTGCAGCAACCGGGATAACCGGCGCAGATCCTGAAGGGCCGCAGCCGAATCCTCATATCCGGGTGCGAGCTGCAGCAGACGCTCCAGGAACCGACGGGTCTCCGGGTGCAAATCCAGCTCCTCCTGCCACCCGGAAGGCTCTTGACCGGGGGCCGGGTCGTAAGCGGAATACAGCATAAACAACATAAAATGCCCGATATCATACAGATCGCTGTACATTTGGGCATCCCGCCGCTGCGGATCGCGCATTTGCATCATGGAGCCGGGAAACACCTCCTGCGGGTCCTCCCCCATGGCGAGGGCCAGTCCGAAATCGATCAGACAGGGCTCTCCGGCCCGTTGAATCACATTCGGGATGCGGATATCCATATGAACGAAGCCCTGCTCATGTACATAGCGGACCCGCTCCAGCAGCTCCAGCGTGTACAGGACACACTCCGTTTCCGTGAACCTTTGTTCTTGCCCAAAAATCAAATCCTCAAGCGTGCTTCCCTCTATATATTCGGATACCAAATATGCCTTGTTCCGTCCCGGCCCGATCCACTCGATATACCGGGGAATGCAACGATGGCTCAACTGCTGTAAAATATCCGCCTCCCGCCGCAGCAGCTTGACGGCACGGGCCCGCTTGCTTGGCTTGGCCTGTTTGACGGCTGCGCTCAGGCCGGTCTCCCTGTCCGTGCACAGATAGGTGAGCCCGTAGCTGCCGATCCCGAGAAGTCTGACCACCTTGTATCTGCCGCCGATCACTTCGTCGGGCTGATGCGGATAATCCATCCAGGCTTCACGTACTCTGCGTAAATATGCCAGCAACACCTTTCCTCCTTGAACAGACGGGCTTCAAGCCCGCCATCACAGCCCATTATATCATGGACATGTCGCAGGGAAAGTGGGTGCCATTAGTGGACACCAGCAGTAGAGGCCATAGTGAAGGTCATTACGCCTCTCTGCTCTTTCGCGGGAGCAGGCCGAAAATGCTGAACAGCGGACTCCGCGCCTTCTTCCTGCGTCCCTGGTAGCTGCGCAGATTCGTAATGAGCTGCCGATCCCTTTCCTCCTCCGTTTTCTCCTTGATCCAGCGCCGCTGCTCCTCCAACCGGGCTGACAGGTCGCTATGCGTCTCCAGCAGCTTTTCCTGCTGCTCCTCCAGTTCAGCAATACGGCGGTGGAGTTCCTCCCATTGCAAAGGCGCGTCTATCCGCTCCTGATCGGAAGCGGCTTCCTCAACCGCAACCTCAACCGCAACAGGAGCATGCTCCGGTTCATGAGACGGCCCCGGCTTTTGCAGCACGGAAGCTGCCGTAACCTCTTCCACCAGCGCCATGAGATCAGGCGATGCCTCCTTCGGGAACGGCAAAGGCTCCTCCTGGTGTCTGAGTTCGGTCAAAACATTCTCAACCGCTTCCGCCATCGTCATGTTATTTTCCCGCATCAGGGACTTCAGGTGACGAAAGCTTTCGATGTCCTGCTCTGTATATATTCTGGATTGGTTGACCGCCCGCTCGAAGACATAACCCTTCTCCTCCAAAGCTGCGGCATATTTCCGCAAGGTGCTTGCGCCGACTCCCAATGTTTTGGCAATTTCCGTTGTGACTCCAGTTTCCTGCATACGCCATACCTCCTGTAATTTGAATTAAACAGGGCGACATTCCAGCATGACGGTCGCACAGCCCTGGTGGCTTGCCCCGCCCTTTTCTTATGCTATTCCATTTCGTCGGTTACACATAAAACTCCTTTGACGTAAATATTCTATTATTGCGGATTGCTGAGAGCTTTTGTCGGGATGGCTGCCGGCCTTGAGGGGCTTGGCCTAAATCAGATTTTCCGGTTATGGCGCTATGTGTATGTGAATTTTTCGTTAAACAAATTGCAGGAAACCTGTCTTATTCATGAATAAACCGTCTATTCGTTTGCGGGGACAAGCAAAATATGTAATGTTATGTAACGTAAAATTCCGCTTGCGCATATTTTATGGTATCACTTTATGGAGCGAGACAGGGGGAATCCATGATGAGAGCAACATCAAGGAAGGTAGCGGTGGTGGGGGCCGGGATGGTTGGTTCAGGCTGCGCTTACTCCATGGTCAATCAGTCGATTTGCGATGAAATCATGATCATAGACCGGAATGATGACCGTGCGATCGCACAGGCGCTCGACCTGTCGCATTGCATGGATTTTACACATACAAGAACAAAAGTATATCCGGGCACCTATGCGGACTGCCGCGACATGGATGTCATCATCCTCACCGCCGGAGCCAATCCCAAACCCGGAGAGTCCCGCCTTAGCATAGTGGAGGCAGCCGCTTCAATCACGCGTAGCATCGTCACCCCCATCATGGCTTCAGGCTTTGACGGCATATTTGTGATCGCCGCCAACCCGGTCGATATCGTGACTTATCTGGTCAGGGATATTTCGGGCCTGCCCCGTGCCAAGGTAATCGGAACAGGAACCTCCATCGATTCCTCCAGATTGAAGACGCTGCTGTCCGGGGTTTTCAACGTTGATCCACGCAGCGTTCACGGTTACGCACTTGGCGAACACGGAGAATCCCAGTTTGTCGCCTGGTCCCACGTCACCATCGGCGGCAAACCGCTGCTCCACATTCTGCGCCAGCACCGGGAACGCTTCAGTCATGTCGATCTGGACGATATCGCCCGCAAGACGAAAGATGCAGGCTGGGAGATTTTCACCCGCAAAGGCTTCACCCAGTTCGGGATCGGTAACGCCCTTGCCTATATTACCCGCAGCATTTTGAACGATGACGGCAAAATTATAGCCATATCTGCCGTTCTTGACGGCGAATACGGCCAACGTGATGTATGCGCAGGTGTTCCGGCGATTATAGGCAGCGAGGGCATCCAGGAAGTAATCGAGCTGGAACTGACGCCTGAGGAGCAGGCGAAATTCGATCACTCCTGCCGGATTATTTCAGAGCATATCCGAGCAGTTAAAACAATTTGACATTCCCCAAGTATCATTTAATCCATGTTAGAATACAACTAATAAATAGGAGGGGGACCAGCTTTTTTTAGCTAACATCCTACCCCTGAATGCCAACTTCAAACAGACCCGGAGCCGCTTGGTATGACTTCCTTTGATCGTGGCAAGACATGTGATACTCGCTTTTCAGGAGCTTTGCACGATTATCCCGTTGGATCAGGTCAAGAAAAACAGAAAACCGGGAACCGAAAATACACTTTAGGCACGTTAAAGAAAATAACGGATCAAATGAGGCACGAAAATGCCTGTTGTTACGCTATTCAGGACCATCGAGCGGAGCAAGGCACCGAAAAAAATAAAAAGACCCTGGTCCTCGTTGCCGCTTGAACCTGAATGTTTCCGCTGTCCTCGTTCATGCTAACCCACATCGTTCAAGCCACGCACATCATGCTCACCTTTCCTCGTTCAAGCCCTGCGATCAGGCCGCAGCCGCAAGAGGCTGCACCGGTTGGCGCGCAATCAGTTGGCGGTAAGGGATCGCCGGAATCGCCACGGCCATGTACAGCAACTTCTGCCACATCGTTCCTTCCGCTCCGGACAGGTGCGTTTCTTCCCCTTCGGGCAGGTGCAGTCGGCGGCGTCCGGTGTACTCGTTGAGGTACGCCTGCAGATGCTTCGGACCCAAAGCTACATACGTACTCTTCAGCGATTTCCACGCCTCTCTCACCACTTTCCGCAAGGGCGTATACAGCCGATAGGCTTGAAGGAACGATTGTACCGCCGATGCACGGACATCTACCTGTTCGTTGATGAACGCAGCGAGTTCGAGACGATTGGCTCTTTGCCCCTCTCCCTTCTTCTGCGGGACCAGGCGGATTTTGACCTGCTCCGGCTCGCCCGACTCCGTGACCGTGCACCCGGCTACGACCGCCGAAGCATGCGGATGAGAAAACTGAGGCCGGGACGGATTACACCCATACAGGTCGCTGTTCACCTTCACGTCTCCGCAGAGCAGCTCCCGGGCATCGAACTCCCCGATGGCATGGCGGATTCGGTGCAGCATTGCCCAGGCGGTCTTGTAGGTGACCTGGATCACCTGGCTCAGCCGCATCGCCGAGATGCCTTCGGGCAGCAGGAACAACTCCAGCGCCTGGAACCACTTGGTCAGGGGGAGATGAGTTCGTTCAAAAATCGTGCCGACCAAAGCCGACGTTTGATGCGCACACCTGGCGCATTCGAACATGGGGATGCGCCGGGAAGTCAGATGACTGCAGCGGGTATGGGCGCAACGCGGGCAGACGAAGCCGTTCGGCCACTTCATCGCGATCAATGCCTCCATGCAGGCCAGCTCGTTGTGATAACGACTGCTAAAGGATTGAAGTTCCGTTTCCACTTGGACTTCCATGTCTGCTCGCCCCCAAATCCATAATCCATAATCCATAATCCATAATCCACGAACATAAGTTCTTTTTTTCATTATACCAAACACACGTTCCTATTTCAAGCCGAACCTCCCACGTTAGCTGCCTCTTTTTTTCATATCTCGTTTCTCGTTTCTCTTTATTCCTTCCCCTAGGCCCCCCGAACCTCCAACCCCCGCATTCTGATCAAAAGGGATAATCGTGCAAGGCTGTATGGAGAGGCATTAGGCATTAGGCATTAGGTACCAGGCAACGGACACCAGACACCACGCCCTATAGACACCATCCTATAGACACCCATCTCACTCTGGCTACTAGACTCCGAGGGGGCGAATCCCCTTTTTGCAAGAAGTTAGCAAAAAGCTGTCTGCTTTGATTCAGCGTAACCCCAGCAGTAGATCTTCGTTTTACCCCGTTATATCAGGGCCTGTTTGCTGACTTTTTGAGTTAACGTTGACGTAGTGAATTTTTATACTGAACCAATTGAGTATACTTACTTTTCCACCTTCAATATCCTTTTTATCGTAATAAACCTACTCTGGAATAAGCGAGCTTCCTGCCACGCTCAACAAGGAAAATGTTTCATCATGCACAGGCCTGTTGATTAACTATAAAGCATCGTTCCTGATTAAAAGCAGGCAAGCGCCGGAACACTAACCTTACCACTTGAAGGGGGAATGGATGTTGCTGCTTGAAGCCGTATATCACCATCCGAAACGGAACTGGGCCTTTGGTTATGATGAGGAGACCGTCTACTTGCGTCTGCGGGCGAAAAAGAATGACCTTACTGCCGTCCACGCCCTGACCGGGGACAAATATGATTGGGAGCAGACCCGTGAGGTGATCCCCATGTACAAGCTTGCCAGTGACGACAGATTTGACTATTACGAATGCCGGGTTAAACCCCGTTTTCGCCGTTTACGGTACGGCTTCATGCTGGAGGACGGGGACGAGCGGGTTTGGATGAATGAGAACGACTTTGTGACGGAGGAGCCGCAAAATCCCGAGCGGATGTTTCAGTATCCGTTCCTTAATCCGATTGATATTTTAAAATCTCCCGCCTGGGTCAAGGATGCCGTATTTTATCAGATATTCCCGGAACGCTTTGCGAACGGGGACCCGTCGAACGATCCGGAAGGGACGGAGCCGTGGGGAGGAGAACCGCGCAGGGACAACTTTTTCGGAGGGGACCTGCAGGGCGTGATCGATCACCTGGACTATCTGAACGAGCTGGGGATTAGCGCCATTTACTTTACCCCTGTCTTCCTGGCAACAACCAACCACAAATACGATACGGAGGATTATATGAAGGTGGATCCCCATTTCGGGGACCTGGAGACGCTCAAAGGTTTGGTGAACGAATGCCATCGCCGGGGTATCCGCGTGCTGTTCGATGCGGTCTTTAACCATTCGGGACGTACTTTTGCCCCTTTCGTGGATGTGCTGGAGAAGGGAGAAAAATCGGCGTATAAAGACTGGTTCCATGTCCGCCAATTTCCGCTGCGGGTCGTGGATGGAGTGCCAACGTATGATACCTTTTCCTTCGAGCCGATGATGCCCAAGCTGAACACGGAGCATCCTGAGGTCAAAAAATATTTGCTGGGCGCAGCGGAATACTGGACCCGCGAAATCGGCATCGACGGCTGGCGGCTGGACGTGTCGGATGAGGTGGATCATGCCTTCTGGCGTGAATTCCGGAAAACGGTCAAGGCTGCCAATCCGGAGGCTTATATTCTTGGAGAGATGTGGAATGAATCCTCCGAATGGCTGCAGGGCGATCAGTTTGATGCGACCATGAACTATCCTTTTACCTATGCGGTCCATGACTTTTTTATCAAGCAGGAGCTGGATGCCGAAGGTTTTGCCTTCCGGATCGGCAAGCAGATTGCCCGCTACCCCAAGCAGGCAGCCGAAGTGGCGTTCAATCTGCTGGACAGTCACGACACCCCCCGTATTCTGACGCTCGCCGGAGGGGATAAGCAGAAGATGCGTCT
This sequence comes from Paenibacillus enshidis, assembly GCF_042136365.1. Taxonomy (NCBI): domain Bacteria; kingdom Bacillati; phylum Bacillota; class Bacilli; order Caryophanales; family Paenibacillaceae; genus Paenibacillus; species Paenibacillus enshidis. The sequence goes on from NZ_JBHHMI010000028.1 coordinate 47,641, forward strand.
GGCTGTGACCTTCCAGTTCACCTACATCGGCACCCCGTGCATTTATTACGGGGATGAGATCGGTCTGGACGGAGGACCTGATCCCGGCTGCCGCAAATGTATGCAATGGAATGAGGCGAAGCAGGACCGCGAATTGCTGCATTTCTACCAGGAGCTGATTGAGCTGCGCCGGTCCCACCCTGCCCTGAGAGCAGAGGGCGCGATCACGTTCCTCTCCGCCGAGGCCGACGGTTCAGCCATCGCTTATGAGCGCCGCGGCGCGGATGAAGTGCTTATCGTGCTCCTGAACAGGGACACGAAGCCGCAATCCCTCTCCTGCCCTGTCCGTGAATCCGGCTGGCAGCTCCTGTTTGGTCAATGCAGTTGGACAACCTTGGGCGGTGTGCTGAACGCCAGGCTTCCCGGGTACGGGTATGCCGTGCTGCGTGTGCCTCTCTCGTAAAGCCATAGGCATTGGATACACAAAAAAGTGGATGTCCCGAGCCCATACCATCGCATCGGAGACATCCACTTTCTCTGTTCAGGTTAATGCTTGCGGAGGACGCTGCAAAAACAGCCGCTCAAACAACTGCCGGGTAGAGGGCTCGGGATGAATGCCCAGATCGTCTTCCAGCAGCTTGGTAAAGCTGCTGTAATGCTCCTCCGCCGCTTTGTCATCCCCCATGCGGGCGTACAGCTCCAATAGCTGGCAGCAGACCTCCTCCGAATAGGGCTCCTTGTGCTGCAGGGCCTGCAGCCGCTCAGCCGCCCGCCGCAAGTGGCCTGCGCGCATTTCATTTGCTGCAGCGTCCATTATGCCTTTTATATACTTCCTGCGCAGCTTCTCTCGCTTGGAGTAGGCCCAGGGATAATCATGCTCTTCCAAATAGTTGCCACGATACAGGCCCAGGACCTGATCCAGACGGGCCGCGTCCGGCCGCCCGGACGCGTAAATTTCCGTCATGCCCCGCTCGAATTCCTCCACATCGGTCGTACAGCTGCCGAGGATAAGCCTGTACCTGTCCAGACTGAATTCCAGCCTGGTGCCGTACACCCATTCCTTGATCGCCTTGCGGATTTGATATATCGAGGTATGCAAATGGACCACAGCTTTTTCAGGTATGTAATCAGGCCACAGCACATTCAGCAGCTCCTGCTTGCTGATCCACTCCCGTCCGTTTTGCAGCAGATAGGCAAACAGCTCCTGGGATTTCAGCGTTCGCCATTTAAAATGTGCGCCATCTATATGGCCGGTAACACTGTCCGTAATCTCAAGCCTTTGAAAACAGAGCACATTGGGTTCTTTGATGGGGGCGGGATCTTTGCTTTCTTTGGCTTTTCCGGCTATCCGGTCGATCGTCTTGGACAATCGCTGGGGATGCACCGGCTTCAGCAAATAATCCAGGGCCTGCAGCTCAAACGCCTCAATGGCATATTCCGAATAGGCAGTCACGAACACCACATGAGTGTCGATGTCCAGCTGTTGAATGAGTTCAGCAGCCTCCAGTCCGCTAATCTCGGGCATGCCGATATCCAGAAAAACGATGTCCGCCCGTTCGGATGCCAAATATTCCAATGCCGCCGTGGCGGAATTGAACATTCCCGCCGCCTCGACACGTCCGTCCGCACGCAGCAGCCTTTCCAATTGGATTAAAGCCGATCTCTCATCATCAACCAGAATGGCCTTCATCATGTTAGCGTCCCCACCTTTTGCATAATCAAGCAGTCTCGTTTGTAAGTGAAGTTTCCAGTGCCTGGCATCAGGCAGGCGGATGATACGGAATCTGAAAGCTCACGATCGTCCCGTCGTCAGGCTCGCTGCTAATCTGCAGGCCGCTGCCGTAGAGGGAAACGAGCCTGCGATGGATATTGCGCAATCCTACCCCAGCCGCTTCCCCGGTATTGGACAGAATCTGCTCCACTTGATCGTGCGGCATCCCCACTCCGTTATCTTCCACGACGACAAGTATGCCCTTCTCCCGGGTCCGTATCGAAATTTTGATCATTCCGCCGTTCGCGCGCTGCATAATTCCGTGCCGTATTGCGTTCTCTACGATAGGTTGAATGGATAAAGGAGGAATTAAAGACTTGGCCTGTTCCGCGATATCAAATTCAACCTGAAGCCGTTCCTCGAAGCGGGCGCGTTCCAGCGACAGGTAAGAGCGCACCAGCTCCAGCTCTTTATGCAGCGGAACCGTCTGATCGCGATTGTGGAAATCAAAGCTGCTGCGCAGATATTGGCTGAGCTCCATCAGCAATACGATAGCCTGCTCCGGATTCTCCGCACATTGGGCGATAATGACATTCAGCGCATTGAACAGAAAATGCGGCTTGATCTGCGCCTGCAGAAAAGCCATCTCCGAACGAATCGCCTCCTGGGTCGATTCCCGCAAATTCAGCAGGGTACGCACACGTGCGCGCAATTCTTCGGCATCCACCGGTTTGCGCAAAAAATCATTCGCCTCCGCCAGCAGGCCTGCATGAATATCACCGGGGAGATTGCGGGCGGTAAGCAGGAGCACAGGCAGCTCAGCCATCGAGAACCTTTTGCGGATTTCCCGGCACAAATCCAGTCCCGATACTCCCGGCATCATCCAATCCGTAATGACCAGATCGATATGCTCGCTGCCGATGTGCTCCAGCGCTGACCGGGCATCCCGAACAGCGATAACCCTGCTTTCCTCCGATTCCAGCAGGCTTGTCAGCACATGCAAATTCACACTATCATCATCGACCGCCAGGATCGTATATTTATTTCTTTGGCCGAAGCGTGCCATTCTCTCTGCAACCTTGCTGCCCTCCGGCAGGCACTCTTGCTCTCTCCTATCCGGCTCATGAGCTAAAATGGCATGTTCTGTGGCAAAAATGGCATGTTCTGCGGCAACCGGGAGCGTAAAAGTGAACACAGCGCCTGCCCCGAGCCGGGACTCAACCCAGATGCGCCCGCCATGAAGCTCGATCAGTTGCTTCGTCACGCTCAGTCCAAGTCCGGTTCCGTTGACAGCCATGTTCTCCGTGTGCTCTCCCCGTTTGAAGGAATCAAAAATAACTTCATGAAGCTCCGGCGGGATGCCGATGCCTGTATCCTCCACCTTGATTTCAAGACTCCCGCCGTGAACGGCTGCGGACACCTTGATTTGCCCGCGCTCTGTAAACTTGACCGCATTGCCGAGCAAATTGTAAAGCACCTGCATAAGCCTGTCCTCATCGGCCAACACATAAGGCAGATGGTCCGGCAGCTCAGTTACAAAACGGACCTCCCTGGTGCCGGCGGTATGCCCCAGCACTTCCAGCACGGAATGTACCGCCGCCTTCAGGTTTACAGGAGTGGGGTGAATGACAAGCCTGCCGTTCTTCAAATTGGAGAAATCCAGAATATCATTAATCAGAAAAGACAAACGTTTCCCCACAGACACGATCAGCTGCAAATTACGCTGCTGCTCTTCATTTTCCCGGTCATCCCTCCGGTCAATCATGCCTTGTGCAATATTAATCATGCCATGCAGCGGGGTTCGCAACTCATGCGACGTATTGGCCAGAAACTCATCCTTCAATCCATCAAGCGTCAGCAAACGCTGCGACAGCAGCTCGACCTCCGCGAAGGTGACGGCGAACCGTTTGGCCAGCAGCAAAGCCTGTGAAAAAATAAAGATCAGCGTTTCAAAGGATACCACGCCCCGCATATCGATCCATCCAAGCAAATAAGCAATGCATAGAAGAACCACCATCATAATGCTCAATATGGCCAGTGCCATTAATGTAGTGTCCTGCTTGCTTTTGCCAAATCCTTTAATCAGGACGTATACCACGTACCCTACCCAGCACACATGATACATAAGCAGCAGCGGCTCCGCACGGGACATCAGCACCATCGGCACCAAGGGAACCAGAACAGTCCATACGATGGTTGCCGCCGTCGAAAGACTAAGAATCCTCGGATTCACAATTCCGGATGAATATACATTTACATAACGGACCAAAAAGAAAAACGCGAGCACAGAGGACACCCATTGGGTGCTGACAACCCATTCGTATTGCATTCCGGGAATGGCCCCGATCAGCTTTTCTCCCTGACTCAGCACGTACAGCAGCGTTGCAAAGCAGAAGCAGCCCATATAAAAGAGTGAGGGCTCCCTTGTGCGAAATCTGTAAAGCAGCAGGAAAAATGCGGAAGGAATAAAGAAGCCTGCCCCCAGAATCAGGTCGGTGGCCAGACTGATGTCCCGCGCGTTGCGGATGGAGGCATACTCGCCGAACATGATTGGTTTGACGATTCCACCTGAATAGTAATGATAATTGGATACATGAATCATCACTTCAACCGTTGATCCGGTCACCCTGAAATACCCGTTATAAGGTCTGTTGCCCGGAACAGAGGACTGATCATTCTCTCCCGGTATTCCTCTCTCTCCCACTTTGGCGCCATTGATATAAATACTGCTCGCCGTCCGGATATTGATCATACGTATGCCGAAAAGCTCATTGGCCTGCTCCGGAATCCGGATCAGCAGACGGTAGGTTCCGTATCCTGTACCGCTGTTCCCGGGCATATATGGATTCCAGGTATGCGGAACACTTGCATAGCTGTGCGGGTGTTTTTGTCCGTCCATGCTCCAGGTGCCGGGATTCAGAAACTGTCCTGGGTAAAACTCCCATTCGCCATTTAGCGCCACAACTCCGTTTACACCGAAATCCCAATCGCTCAAATCCAGAACACCTTGATAGGCAAGACGCTGTTCCTCATTCGCGACCGATTTGTTGAAAAGATAATAAGCAGGAAGAACTACGGTTAATAAAAAGAAGCCTGACAGGATGATCCACTGTTTTCTCATAGCCCCCATGCCCTTCGTTGTAAATATGTCACTTCATGAAGAGACCCGGTCCTCCCGACCGGGCCTCTCCTGCAATGATTATACCGTTTATTCATGTCCATGGGCATCCCACAAATCAGTTCACATAATTTATCCAGCACCTGAAAATGCTAACAGGAAACGGAACCACTGCAGGCTCCGAAAGTTTGGAAATAGGGGGATATGGAATGCCGCGTCTGTTGAAGCTGATTTTGTGTATAACACTTGCCTTTATGGTCGAAGCCGCCGCTTCTGAAGCTGCACCTGTTATGGCCTCTTCTGTTCAACCGTATCATTTCGGGTTCAAGAAAAGCAAAAATGGAGAGCTGCCGTCCATTGCCCAGGAAGGCTTTATGAATATCCTGCAGGCGAATGGAGCGATTTTTCTGGGGGACACGGAGCAGAAGGAGCTGTATCTGACCTTCGATAACGGCTATGAGAACGGATATACGGGAAAGGTGCTTGATGTGTTGAAGGCCAAGAAGGTACCGGCCGCATTTTTCGTTACCGGGCATTTTGTACAGGACCAGCCTGAGCTGCTGCGCCGTATGAGTGAAGAAGGCCATATCATCGGCAATCACTCCTGGAGCCATCCTGATATGACAACACTGTCGCCGGAGCAAATCCGCACAGAGCTGGACAAGGTGCGCGAAGCGGTCGCAGGTGTAACCGGCCAGCAGGCGATGAGCTTTGTAAGACCTCCGCGCGGCATATTCAGCGGCAGGGTACTGGAGACGTGCAAGCAGCTCGGATACACCAACGTATTCTGGTCCGCCGCCTACCGGGACTGGGAGACAGACAGGCAGCAGGGCGCCGCACATGCCTATCAGCAAGTCATGTCACAGCTGCACCCCGGAGCAGTCATTTTGCTGCACTCGGTATCCAGAGACAATGCCGAAGCCCTCTCCTCCATCATTGATGATGCGCGCAAGCAAGGGTACAACTTCAAAAGCCTGAATGATTTGAACGTAAAAATTTACCGTTAGCCTGGTCCTGGGCAGTCCTTATTCGAAAAGGTATAGGGCTGCTTTTTTTCCTGCTTTGCACAGGATTAATGCAACAACCTGCCGGTTCGTTCCGTCTGGAAGAAAAAGGGGGTGATCTTGTGAGCAACGTTTTGCACAAGCCGCTTTTGCTCCTGCTGGTGGCGGCGGTGCTTTCAAGTGTGCTGTTGGTCGCCAAACCAACGGTCGTGTATGCATGCTCCTGTGCGGAATCACCGCCGGATGAAGCCAAAGCGCAAAGCGCGGCTGTATTCAGCGGAAAAGCCTTGTCTGTCAAGCAAAAGATGGCTCTCATCTTGTCAACGGATGATCCGGTCAAAGTCACCTTTCAGGTGGATCGGGTGTGGAAGGGCAAAGTAAGCAGCACCACCGTCATAACCACAGCTATGTCATCCGCAAGCTGCGGATATGAGTTCACAGAGGGGCAGGATTATCTGGTCTATGCCCGCTATGACCAGGAATCCGGCGTGCTGTACACCACCTTATGCGACCGCACGGCCCTTATATCCGAGGCTGCGGGCGATTTGCAAGAGCTCGGGCCCTCAGCGGAATCCGCCACACGAGAGAATGCAGCATCCCCGCTGCCAGAGTATTCCACTCCCTCTGCACCTCATAAATCGTACACCGCCCAATGGGCTGTCTCGGGATTGATCGCCATCGTAATCTTAACGGCTGTTTGCCTGTACAGAATAAGAACTCCGCGCAATTAACACGTAATTTTGTTAAATCAACTCTCGCAGCATGAAATCGGCAAACAGGCCCTGGTATAACGGGGTAAAACGGAGATCTGCTGCTGGGATTGACGCTGAATCAAAGCAAACAGCTTTTTGCTAGCTTTCTTGGAAAAAGGGGATTCGCCCCCCCTCAGAGTCTAGTGGCCAGAGTGAGATGGGTGTCTATAGGGTGGTGTGTGGTGTCTGGTGCCCGGTGCTTGGTGCTTGGTGCCTCTCCATACAGCCTTGCACCATTATCCCTTTTGATCAGAATGCGGGGG